>JAJTBI010000042.1 GCA_021286935.1 Geobacteraceae bacterium | reverse complement strand
AATTGCACCGGTGTTAATTATGACATTATCGCCAATTACGGCTGCAGCATTGATGGTTGCAGCAGCCATGACAGTGACACCGTCACCAGTCAAAGCTCGCTTAGAAACATGCGAGGAGGCATGAATGATGTTAAGCGGACCAAGCCCTTTGTCACAGGCATACTCGTAAAGTTTCCTACGATGAGCGAGTGACTTCACTGCACCGACTCCCAGAAAAAAAGCAGTAATACCCTGCTCTGCGATAAGCTTATCAAGCTCAAAGTCATCCCCCAAGATCGGCACACCAAAAACAGTGGTGCCCCACCGCGCAGCATCATTGTCAAGAAGGCCTATGATAGAGCATTGATTTTGTTCCAATAAAATATCCAGTATGACTTTGGCGTGGCCACCCGCCCCAAATCCTATTGTTCTTATCTGACGACTCATTCCAGATCGCCCCATTCCAGTTCTTCATCAAATTTATAATCGCATTTCAATTTGCGCCCGACAACATACATAGCTTCATCTGGATTAATACCATTGCCGGGACGTTTGAAATCTAGATCTGACTCAGCAATCGTCTCACCTTTTTTCATGGCATGCATCAACACGGCTCTTCTACGGAATTTCAGTTTCTTTTCCATTTCTGTAGGCGATACGGTACGGACTGAGGAGCCGAGCGAATCAAAAACAGTTTTCGACTCTTTTACCAAAGCAGCAAGCTCCGGTGGATCGGCAGAAATACAGTGATCCCAGCCATCCATTTCCTTGTCTAGGGTAAAATGCTTCTCGATAATACAAGCACCAAGTGCCACAGCTGCCAACGGCACAGAAGTCCCGATGGTGTGGTCGCTGAATCCCACCGGTACATCAAAGGTATTCTCCAGCATAGGTATATTCTTCAGGTGGATATCTCCTGCAGCCGGTGGGTAAACCGATATGCAGTGGAGCAGCACAACCGGGCCTGAGCCGGCCAAACGCAGGGTGGCAAGAGCACGTTCGATTTCACCTAATGTGGACATGCCGGTCGAAAGGATGACCGGGCGCTTTTTACTACCGATATGGCTCAGCAATTTTAGGTGGTTGATGTCCATCGAGGCCACCTTGAAGCAAGGGACGTCAAGAGATTCCAGTAGTTCAACCTCTTCAAACGAGAAGGGAGTCGAAGTGAACGCTATTCCCAGCTCACGGCAGTATGCCGACACCTCCCGGTGCTGATCAGGAGTGAACTGATAGCGTTCTACCATTTCTTCAAGAGAACCGAAGTGCCGGTTTTTGTCGGCATAGGTAGTGTTACGGGCATATTCGGCGGCGCAGATCAGTGATGTTTTGGTCCAGGACTGGAACTTAACGGCATCGACCCCGCATCTGCAGGCCTCATCAATCATGCGCTTGCACAGAGCTATGTCGCCGTTATAATTAGCTCCGATTTCGGCAATTATATAAGGCTTGTGTCCGGGGCCAACGAGCTGTCCGTGTAGGTTTAACGGTTCCATATATTCTCCAGCGCAGGATGTGCCACGCTCAACCACCAGAGATGATGGGGCGGCAAATTATTCAGAGCAGTTACGTAGTCGTTCAAAATGTCCGACGATGCCAAAACTGTTTCCCTGAATTTACCAACCCTCATTACTGCTTGTTGCAACAGTTTTCGCTGAGAAAAAGACAGGCCGCTATCCTCAACAATTACAAACCTGTAATGCGCCGTAACCACTTCGGTTGCGCGAATAATCTGTTCGGATGTAAATGGCGGTATCACACTGGCGGTATTTTTCCCGTGTTGGCGGTAGCGCATCCTGATGGTTCTGTCATATTTGATCCTGGCGCCATGCGCCCAGGCTCGTGTGGCGAGTAACCAATCCAGTGCAACGCACTGTTCCGGAGCCGGCAGACATGGTAGCAAAGATTCAACACGCCAGGCAGTGTTGGAAAGCCCTAGAAAGTTATAGTGTGGCAATATTGTGTATGGGTCTTCATCCTCATCCAGGCCAAAATATATTCCCATATCTTCTCCCGAGTCGTTGATCAGGGCGAGTGCGCATCCATACAAATCTGAGCCCTCAAGGCCGCTGAGTGCCGCCGAAACACGTGACGGTTCTAGAATATCGTCACTGTCGGTAAAAATGATTGTCTCGTAATCAGCCGCAATCAGTGCCATAGCACGGCAGCGCAGCGATATCGGGGTATCTTCACCAGTTGTCATGACAAAATGTACGGTAACGTTATTCCCAACGAGAGTGGATACGGCATCAGTTGACACGCCACCATCCACTCCGACCCAGACATCAAAATCACGGCGATCCTGAGCGTTAACGGATTTACACCAATCAGCGAGAAACCTCTCCATGCCGGGATAAATGGTTGTATAGAGAGCTGTCCGGTTCAAATCCGTTCGTATTGCTGGGCAAAGAGCGCTTCCGCCATTTTCCAGTCTTCTTCCGTATCAATGTCCACAGCATGCTGCCACGGCATAGCCCAACCGGTGTAATCAGGGACATAGAAGGTTCCATGAACACGCAGCACCTCTGCCTTTACCCACCAGATTGCGCCGGTAGGGCAAAAGAGGTGTGGCAAATCCTGGCTTCTTACCATCATTTGCTCCTTGAATACCGGAGTGAGGACATTCTGTTCGTTGCTGGTCATCGCCCACCAGGGGTTAAGCCATCCGTATTCCGTGACGGAAATCTGAGAGTTTGCGTTGCCGGTGATGAATTGGCCATAACTGGTACGAATATCATCAACAGTACGGAGGGGACAATTGGCCATAAGTTGAGCAACGTTAGCGAATCGGTCACCGTCGGGGTCGACTTTTTTCAAGGCATCCACTGTTGCTTCTGATACCGGAGAAAAATCATCCGCAAGGCTTACATCACGCATGAACGGAACTTCAGCACCGTATTTTATCGCTATTTCCGCGATCTCTACAGAATCAGTTGAAACAATCACGGAATCAAAAAGCTCGCTATGCCGCGCAACTTCAATTGCATAAGCAATTAGCGGCTTACCCTGTAGTAGTCTGATGTTTTTACCTGGAACCCTCTTAGAACCGCCCCGGCATGGAATAATGGCAATATTATGTATAGAGTCTGGTGCCGCTGTCATACCAAACCTGCGCTACTCGGAATATTGACCAGCCGCCGCACCAAACTTTTTGAGATCGTCAGGTTCATGTGTGGACAATCGGTAAACATCGGCAGACGATGCATCAATGTCCAAGCCGGACGTGTCATAATTCCGGCAGAATTGGTCACCTCAAGTATTTCGTCGCGCATATTTCTGAAATCCTCATCAAGAATGATTGCGTTCAACCAGTAATTGCTGCGGCAATATTCCGGCTCACGTATAAAGCGCACGCCCGGCACTTCGCTGAATGCCTGTGCATAACGGCCAGCCAGAGCTCGTTTGTTATCCAGAAAAGCCGAAAGCTGTTCAAGCTGCGCACAGCCAAGAGCCGCATTGATATTAGGCAGACGATAGTTATAGCCAATCATGTCGTGATTAAATTCCCAACGGTGCGGAATCTTGGCCGTGGTCGTCAGATGCTTTGCCAGACGTCCGAGTTCTTCATCATCTGTCAAAATTGCTCCACCACCACCGGTGGTCATAATCTTATTACCGTTGAAGCTTAATGCGGCTAACCGGCCAAATGTGCCAGTATGCCTGCCTTTGTAGAAGGAGCCGAATGATTCAGCGGCATCTTCGACCAACTCAATCCGAAAATCAGCGCAAATCTTGAGCAGAGGTTCAATATCTAGCGGATGCCCGAAGGTGTGCATCGGAACTAACGTCTTGATGCGTCGTCCCGTTATGCGATTGTAGCAGCCGTCCTGGCGCTGTTCCGCAATATCTTCCAGATAGGCAGCCAACTTGCCCGGATCAACGCCAAGAGTTTTTTCCTCGCTGTCAATAAAATGCGGTACAGCTCCGCAGTAGGAAACCGCATTGGCAGTGGCGATGAATGTAAGCGCCGGAATCAGGACTTCATCACCAGGAACCACACCGGAAAGAATCAAACATATGTGCAGCGCTGCAGTGCCGTTGACTACAGCAATAGCCCGTTTTGCTCCGGTGTATGCGGCGAGGTCATCTTCAAAGCGATCTACGAACTTTCCAACCGAAGAAACCCAACCGGTATCGAGACACTCTTTGACATAGGTCCATTCATTACCGGCTAATTTAGGTTCATGTAGGGATATAGAGGTATTGTCAGATTGAACTACCGATCTTATGGCTTCGAGAACCGCTTTTGAGCTAAATTCCGTGTTCATAGAGTATAGCGGTCAGTCTTGTAAAAACTCAGATTTGAGGGTTTAATAAACCATTCAATTGTTTCTGTCAGGCCTTGTTTAAACCCCTCCTTACCCCCGTAAGAAGGTTTCCAGCCTGTAACTTCAAGAGCTTTCCGGTTGTCCGCCCAGAGCCGTTCAACCTCGCTCTTGTCAGGCCGCAGCCTGATGTCGTCGGTTTCAATATTTATGTTCACATTCATTAATTTTACAATTTCCTGAACCGTATCACCTATTGATATTTCGAAATTGCTACCAATGTTTATGACCTCACCTACTGATCGCTCTGACTCAGCCACAGCGATAAAACCCTCTACAGTATCCTTGATGTAATTGAAGTCCCGTGTCGGATGTAGTGAACCCAGTTTGATGGTTCGTGCTCCAGCAGAAATCTGTGTAATGATGGCAGGGATCACGGCACGGGCAGATTGTCGGGGGCCATAGGTATTAAAAGGGCGGACAATGGCAACCGGAGTGTCAAATGATGAGTGGAACGACATGGCAATCTGGTCTGCACCTATTTTGGAGGCGGAGTAGGGGGACTGCCCCTGAAGCGGGTGTTCCTCGGTGATGGGGACAAATTGTGCCGAACCGTAGACCTCGCTGGTTGACGTGTGCACCACCTTTTGCACGCCGAGTTCGCGGGCCGCCTGGACAATATTGAGTGTACCTTTTATGTTGGTATCAATATAGGTGTCGGGAGAATGATATGAGTAGGGAATGGCGATCAGTGCTGCCAGATGCAGTACTATATCGCATCCCTTCATAGCGATCCTGACACCATATGGATCACGTATATCACCGGCAAAGACATCCAGTGACGCTTTGATATCGGGGGGGCTTTGGTCGAGCCAGCCCCATGAATTGAATGAATTGTAGTACACAAAAGCCCTGACATCGTGCCCGCGCCTAACAAGTTCTTCTGTAAGGTGAGATCCGATGAAGCCGTCGGCTCCGGTAATAAGTATCTTATTCATCAGTAAGTCCCCAAAAAACTTTGGATCACATCGTACAGCGGCTATTTATCTATATTCTGCCTGACCGGTTTTTCTACGGTCATTTTATATGCGAGTGGTCCACCACTGACGCCAAACTGCCTGTAAGCTGGCCGCCATGTCCCTTCTACCGTTATCTCAAACGGAAACGGTTCAGGATGATGAAAATAATTGGATGGACCACCCGAACCACAGGCAATGTAATAGCGACCTGGCTTCAAAATATTGGCCGGCACTACCCATTCTCCGATCCATGTTCCCTCTTCCCGTTTTTCAAACAGCTCGGGATATTCCTCCCAATCCCCCATACTCCAGAGAGATGCGTGATCTCCAGTGGTTATGTTAATCGCCACAGAGACACCGGATAATTGTTGCTTTACCTGGTAAGTAATAAGCACACGAATATTCTCGTCACTACGAAAGCAGGTACGTGGTACACCATCAGTGCCTGCAGTGCGTGCAGAAATGAAGCGGACTATATCTTTCTCCCCACCAGTGAAAACAATGTCACCAGACTGGTTGGAAAAACCATCCGTTAAATATCGCTCAAGAACAGTCGAAGTTTCTCCTATTGCGGCTACAGCACCGTGCTCAAGGTACACACACCGAGAGCATAGACGGCTGATTACCGCCATGTTATGGCTCACAAACAGTACCGTCCGCCCTTCTCTGCCGACATCCTCCATTTTTCCCAGACACTTATTCTGAAACTGAAGATCCCCCACTGCCAGGACTTCATCGACAAGCAGTATCTCAGGTTCCAAGTGTGCCGCCACTGCAAAGGCCAGCCGCACATACATGCCGGATGAATAACGCTTTACCGGTGTATCCAGAAATTTTTCAATCTCAGCAAAGGCCACGATCTCATCAAACTTACGCCGACTCTCTTCTCGCCGCATCCCCAGAATAGCGCCATTCAAGTAGATGTTTTCACGGCCGGTCAGCTCTGGATGAAAACCGGTGCCAACCTCCAGCAGACTTGCTACCCTACCCTTGATCCTGACGCTGCCAGTGGTTGGTTCAGTAATGCGGGAAAAAATTTTTAACAATGTGGATTTACCTGCGCCGTTTCTGCCGATAATACCGATCCGATCACCCTGCTTTACTTCAAAGGAGACATCTTTCAAGGCCCAGAAATCCTCGTGAGAATCAAATACGGGTGACGAATGAAGGCTGAAGGGTGAAAGAAGCTTTTTACCAAAATTGGCAACTCCATTTGTGATGACTTCACGCAAGGAGGAGCTATCCCCACGCTGTTGGTGGGAGATAGTATACTTCTTGCTTAGGTTTTCCACGTTGATTACGGTGAGCATCTGTTACTATTGCTCCTGCATTATTACAACTTGACACACTTGAGCTAAAAGCAGTTCCGACTTGGCCAACATATCGGCTATATCGTGAAGATTATCAAACATTTCTTCTAGTAAATGTTGGGCTACCACGTAGAATCTCGCTCTATTTCAATCAGTCACACGGTCCTTACTCAAGACGCGAAGAAACTTATGCATATAATGACTTTGCGTGAGCCAATTATATCACATCTGTAAGAACACGCTCAGTTTTCCTGAAGAACCCAAAACCTGTAAGCAGCAGCAGCAGCGATAACAAAGTAGAAAGCAGCACCCCTGGCCAGTATAATTCAACAGAGCCACGCAAAAGCGCCCATCTGAAACCATCTATTACCGCCACCATAGGGTTAAGGGCATACAGTAACCGCCACTTTTCAGGCACAATAGTGCTGGCAAAACCGACCGGTGAGACATATAGACCAAATTGAAGCAAAAACGGAATAATGTATTTAAAATCACGATATTTTACGTTCAGCGCTGCAAACCAGAGGCCGAAACCTGCCAACGGAAGGAACACCAAAACCAGAAACAAGGGAAGCGTAACAACCCGCCAATCAGGCAGATAGCCATACCAAATCAATATTCCGGCCATAATTACCAATGAGATAGCAAAATCTATCACACCAACAATAATACTACTGACAGGAATAATAATACGGGGAAAATATACTTTGGTCAGCAAGTTAGCATTACCGACTAAAGAGCCTGAACTTTCAGAAAGAGCATTGGAAAAGAAGTTCCAGGGTAACATGGCTGCAAAGACCAACAATGGATACGGCAGACCACTAGATGGCAGTTTTGCAAGTATACCAAAGACCACGGTGAAGACGATCATGGTTACCAATGGCCGGATAACACTCCAGGCCACACCAATTACGGTCTGCTTGTATCGTACCAGAATATCCCGCCAGACAAGGAACCAGAACAGTTCGCGATAGCTCCAGACATCACGCCAGTAATGCAACACCGGCCGATTTGGCTCTATGAGAAGTTCCGGTTGTATGGCTTTTTCTCTAATCATTCGTTTCTTTCTGCTTTAATAGTCTGAAACGGTCTCAACCGTTTCAGAGAAGGCACAATTCGCATAACATAATAGCCTGCAAATGCTAGAGATGCCCATAACAAACCGAAGTTTCTGTAAATGACCTTTAAAGATTCCGAAAAACACTGATGATCACTGACACCATCAGGACGTGCATAGCCGATAAGCTCTGGTGAAAAGACAAAATTTGCACTGTTCTTCATAAGTCGTTGATTGAAATCAAAGTCAGCGTATAGCCGGAAACAGCAGCAAAAAGGAGGTTCAGAATGAAACGTCTTATTAACCAAGAGCGCCTGATGATGCAGTGTATTATACAACTTCAGGTGGAAATCAGCCCTGGGATTGAAGATTGTGTTTTCACCCATCATAACAGTACCGTATACCACATTAAACGGACTGTAGCAGCCCATTGATTCCGGTAGTGAGATGACCCTATCACCTGCACCAAGAAAAAGAATAAAACTATCATTCGCAGCAACTGACCAGCCCTTGTTCATAGCATCATAGATACCGCTATCCGGCTCGCTGACCCAGTATGCAAGCTGCTCCGCATACTGCTGTATGATCTGCAACGTGCCATCTGTAGAGCCACCATCAATAATCAAATAGTCAATGGCATGTTGCTTCTTCTGATTAAGTACGCTGAGTATGGTTTCTTCCAGACAACAGACACCGTTTTTTACTACTGTGATGATTGATATCTTGGCAGATGAACTCATCGTGTTGCCTGGTTGCTTAAGCCACGCTTCATCAGCCCCATGATCATGATTACCCGCTCAAACCTGCCGCATACCAGGCGCAGCAGAATTTCAAGTAGCAGCACAAGGTAGATAGTCGGCAAGGTATAAGGATAATATCGCCAAGCAAATAGGATACGATTGCGGATATTATAATAATCGCACAGCTCGCTTTTTAGGGTTGGATTGCTGCTGGTTCCGATGCTGGCCCCGACTTTGTGATATACTAGACTTTTAGGGGCATAGCCCAAACTGAAACGCCCCTGTGCCCTGATTACCCAGTCAAGCTCCTCAAAATACAGAAAATAACCCTCATCCATCAGACCGATTTGTTCTAAAAACTGGCGTGAGACCAGCATCGAGGCACCTTCAACATAGTTCATTCTGGACTCAGCCTTCTGGTGATTGATCTGTTCTCTGTTGGACTGCGTAAAACGGCCAGAATGCCAAGGTAGTCCAAGCCAATGGTAGTAATACCCGCCTCCTAGGGCCTGCACTCTGGCATGGTCATGGTACAGCCTGATGGTTGAGCCACAGATACCGACCTGCAAATCTTCCTGCATCCTCGCTACCAAATACGTCAAGGCATCCGGTTCAACCACGGTGTCATTATTCAGCAGCCAGTAATAGCCAAAATCACCTCTTGCCAGGGCATAGCGTAGACCAACATTGTTGCCACCTGCAAAGCCCAGATTTTCACTGTTACAAACTATGGTTAGCAGCGGATCAACGCCGGTTGCCCCGCCTGATTCAGCCTCGCACCGCTGGTACTGGACATTCGGTACCGCATGATGAGCCGCCCAACTTCTGATCTGATCCAGCGAGTCATCACTGGAGCCATTATCACAGACCACAATCCTGAAATCAGGATAACCCAAAAGTAGTAAGCTTCCCAGACACTCAACCGTATCACGCCAGCCATTCCAGTTAACCAGAATAATCAGAACGCGGTTCACCAGTAGATGCTCCAGACCACCATCAGCAGCCAGGCTAGGCTGACCACAAACAGCGACCAGTCCTTAAGCAGAGCATCTGTCGGATCACCGCCTTTCCCTGCATTAACCCTCATGGTATAGCGCAGCAACCCAAACAGGCAGAGCGGCACCGTGTAGAATAAGCGTGGTTTATGCAAGGCATACATGGCATAGGTTACCAGCACGGCGCTACCGGTCATATACATGGTTCCAGCCAGAAAACCAGGCGGATAACAGGCCAGACTGGCACGATGTTTACCGGCACAGTCACCCAATGTTTGAGACTCGTTTAAGCGTTTACCGGTACTGAGAAAAACTGCCAGCAAAAAAACAGTCAGAAATAGCCAGGGTGAAATGGGAATCTGGAACAGTTCGCCACCGGCCTGAAGACGAATCAGGAAACCGGCAGCAATACAGAACAGATCGATTACCGGCTGGGACTTAAGCCAGAATGTGTACATCAATGAGATAAAACCGTAAAACAGCAACAGCAAGGCAACAGTGCCGGAAACGAGAATGGCCAGAATCAAGCCGGACACCAGTAATGCCAACGCCAGGACCAATGCCTTACGAACAGATACCTTGCCCGAAGATACTGCACGGAAACGCTTGTCTGGATGAAGACCGTCACGCTCACGATCACGCAGATCATTAAAAACATACCCAGCGCTTGAAACCAGACAAAAGGAACAAAACACAACCAATCCCTTGCCTGCACTGTCAGGTGTCAACAGATGCCCGGAAAGAAACAGTGGAAAGAACAGCATCAGGTTTTTCAACCACTGGGTTGGGCGAAGCATGGCAAGGTATGTTGTAATCATTTGTTCTGGTGCAACCTGTCCAACTGTTTCTGGGCTGCTCCTCTATAATGGGCATCAACTGGCGCCTGCCTGTAGGCACGCTGAAAGAAATCTGTTGCACGAGCTGTGTCGTCAGCCATCAGCGCATACCTGCCGCTTTGGTACAACCAGAACGGATCCGGTTTTTTCGTGTTAAGCAGAGCAAGTGTTTCAATCAAGTCAGCAGCCAACATTGATTTATCCTTATCTGAAAGCTGCTCAAGTCTTTTGGAATCAGCCTTATAGAGCAGCTCAAGAAAATCTGCAGGAGCATCAGACTTGAGTCTAAACAACTGGTTAAAATATATTTTTACCCCAAGATACTGATCTTTTGCAAGCATGACACCCATAATAGCGGCCTTTATCGGGTACCTCATTGACTCACGCGTATTCAACTGTTCAGCAGTGGCGAACGCTTCATCGGCCTTAGCTATGTCACCGTTTTTAAAGAGTAATCCGCCCAGCGAATAATAGACCGATCCAAAGCGGGGAGATTTGGCTACCACATCCTGAAAAAAAGCCAGTTTATCGGCCCAAAGTATGTTCCTTTGAAAGGTAACTGAAGCAAAGAAGAGCGTGACCACTACAGCAGCAAAGAAAAAGTATTTTTTACGGTATACCCAAACCTTTGAAACCGTAATAGAGATGCCCAGTAGAAAAAAGGCTAAAGGGAGATACAGATAACGTTCTGCAAAGGATGTCCAGGCAATCTGTTTAAAGGCAATCAGGACTGCAGGCATAGCACATAACGCTGCAGAGACAAAAAACACACCAGCAATCCGGTCCTTTTTTATTGCCCACCATAACAAGGGAAACAGAGCAATACCAGGCAGAGCATACAGAGGCTGTACATCGTAGATGGCAAAATTAAGCGGAAACGGAAAAAACAGTTTTTTTGCATAAAAACCTGTGGCTGTTAATCCATCACAAAAAGCCTGCCAACAAGAGATATCCGTTAGAGAAAGAAACCTGCTCAACCCGCTGCTGCCTCTTTTAAAGACAAGGGAGATAATCAGTAGTGTAACAACAGGCAGAAGCATAGCTACCACAACTGACGAGCGCTGTCTTTTAGTGGCAGATCCAGGCTGGACAACAGCTAAAAGCAGTATTACAGGGGCAAAGGCAAACCCGGTTTCCTTTGTCAGCAATGCTGCTGTAAACAAGATCAAGGCTGGAAGCATATCCTTCCAGTTAGGAGCCGCAATCCAGCGCAGCCAGAAAAACAGTGAGAAGAGCACAAAAAATGTGAGTAGTAGGTCTGTTCTCCCTGCTATCCAGGATACCGCCTCAACAGGTAAAGGATGCATGGCAAACAATGCAGCGGTTAACAACGGAACTGCTGTAACCCCTTCCGAAAAGGACAGCTTACGGGCCAGCACATAGATCAAAAGCGTGTTGGCGCAATGCACCAGAATGCTTTCCAGGTGCATGGTGCGCGGCTCCATCCCCCACAGCAGGTTATCAAGCAAGAAGGAGAGTTCAACAAATGGGCGATAATAATAGCTACTGCCAGGCAGCAGGACTTTTGACAAAGGTGGAGAAACTGAATAGAGCGAAAATATACCGGGATCATCTACGGGGTGGATACCGCTGAACAGGGCCGGATAATAGACCGCCAGTATCATGGCAACCAGCAGTACCGGCCCAAACAACGGGTGGTGCAGCGGGTTGTTACCGAGCCACGATCTCAAGGAAGAACGCCTCCATATCCTTGCGACGTGGTTGAATCTTTTCTATCAGGCACTGATTACTGATTGCCCGCTGAATAAAGATCTGTAGATCAGACTTTGTAACAAAACTCTCTTCACGAAGTCCGGCAACAGTAGTGATATTAACGACATAGCCTTCAATTCCTTGCTGCAGAATATGATCAACACTATCCAATGCCAGCAATTGCCCTTTATTGATCACACCAACCCGGTCACAGACCTTCTCAACGTCATCGGTGATGTGGGTGCTAAAAAAAACACTCTTACCCCGTTTTTTCAGATCAATAATAATATTCTTTACCAGGGCACGGCCAAGGGGATCCAGACCACTCATCGGCTCGTCCAGGATATACAGATCAGGATCATGCAGCAACACCTGTGCCAGGCCAACCCGCTGCACCATCCCCTTGCTGTAGCCGCGCATTGGACGTTTGCGGGCATCCCACAGTTCAAGCAACTTCAACATCTCTTCGGTTCGCCGTGCCAGCAAGGCTGTTGACATCTTGAATATCCCGCCGACAAACAGCAGATACTCTTCTGCTGAAAGATAATCATAAAATGCAGGGTTTTCAGGCAGAAATCCTACCTTCATCCGTGAAGCAACACTGCCGATTGGCTCACCCATGATGGTAGCGGTGCCATAGGTAGGCTTGATCAACCCCATCAGGCACTTGATGGTGGTACTTTTTCCAGCCCCGTTTGGCCCCAGAAAACCAAACACTTCCCCCTGTTCTATAGAAAGATTCAATCCTTGAAGGGCTTCAACAACCTGGCGCTTCTTGCCTTTAAAACTTTTTCCCATTCCCTGAATATCAAGCGCAAACATCGTTAATCCTCACTTGTTCTTTGTAGCAAAGGCAAACTTGCTTGTGGTAGCCACCTTGCCGGATGGCTCCAGATAGAACCGTCCACCATATGGATCAACCGGCACCGGCTTCAGATACCCCTGTTGCAGAAGCTGTTCAACCGAGCCGGGCAATCCTCCACGCTCTGCTTTAAATTGGTCACGGGCCTGCTCAATCCGCAACACCTCCTGAAAGGCTTTCAAGCGGGTCTGATAGTTCTGCCTGACAGCCTGATTATTTGCATTTCTTAGCATGCCGTGCAGATATCCGATCGCCAATTCTGTCTGGCCAGACTCCTGCAGATAACGGCCTGCAAGGCTTTTATACATATCATAACCGCTCAGCTCTCCAGCCCTTTTATAGTACTCAGCCGCCTTGGCATACTCCTTCAGAAAAAAAGCATGGTTAAACCCAGCAAAGTAGGGAAGCTGCCAGTCCCAATCACGATATTTCATGCCATAGTCAAGCAGGTCATTGGCAACCTTAAATTGCCGGGCATCCCAGGTTAAAAACCCCTGGGCAAAATAGTAAGCATCCATGTTATAGGGGTCAAGCCTTACTGCATTATGCAGCAGTCGAGACATCCCCTGCAAATCAGGCTGCTGCTCAATCAATGTTCCCTGTTCTGCCTTGCTCACCAGACCACCAAAATACATCATCACCTTAAACACCAGCGAAGCAGCGGTCAGCTCTTTCTGGTCTGCGCTAAGCGGTTTTAGCAACTTGATGCTGGGCACATACCCAAGCTTTTCCTCAATCGGCTTGTTACGCATATATGAAGTGAAAGGACCGATAAGCAGACAGTACAGTAACAGCCCGCTGAGACATAAAAGATGTGGTGGGATCAAGAATTTATTATACTTCATCCTATTTGGCCTTTGACTGAGAATACAGGTTTCTCAACTATACACCCCGTTAAAGACTTTCGGGGACAGACTTTGGGAATGGCAACTATTTTTCAGATTATACTGCATAATTACAGAAAAAGCTCACCAGATGGTGATCAATCCAGACACATTCTTCCGCCCTCACACTGCCAACGAAACCAAAGTCATCATTTCATCTCTCTATGCCCAAAAATTAGCGTTGCTCCACCCATAAGAATCGCTGTATAGGCTACAAAGTACACAACCGTAAGCAACAGGCCTGATTGATCAGGCGCTATACTATAAATAGCATTTACGTTCAGATCAAAACCGGCCAGATTTGGCAGCAGATAGTAGAGCAACGTAACTGTTGGCTTAAAGAACGGAGATACCACCTGTAACGCAATAGGAGAATTGACATATTCATACACCTGTTGAGTAACACCGCTGGCCAGAAAAGCGCAAATAGTGCCAAAAACAGGCAGGAAGAACGAGGTGCTGACCGTTGACAGTAAGAGCGCCACCCCAACCAGAAGAATGTATTTGAGGGTTGCAAAGCCGATTGCCAGCACCAAATACCCCCACACAACCGGACGATCAGGAGGATAGATGCCGGAGCAAATCTTGATCACCAGACACCCCGCAGCACCAAGTATTACCGAGGTAAGAACAATAAACAACGCCAAGCCAAAGAAACGGCCCAGCAGATAGGAACTACGGCTGATCGGCAGACTTACAACGCTAAAGGTATAGCGCCGCTCCATGTCCTTCCAGAGTGATGTAGCACCAAGAAAAACCGAAAGCAGCAGAAGAATAAAGGAAATCAGAGACAGAGACAAGGTAATGGACAGCTCTGTTACCTGACGCATGGAAAGCGACGCTGCCGAGGGGATGAACAAAAATAACACAGCCAAGACCATTATTCCCTGAAAAACCCGGTCACGAAAGATACCCTTCAACGTAATCTGGATGATAGCAAACATGATGCAAACTCCTTAAGCATCGTTAACTTGACCTGTAACTCACCGCAAATAAATAAAAAAAACGGGATGTAAAACATCCCGCTCTTTAAAAACATGCTAATTAAATCAGTATCAATATGCAGTCCAGCCAGCAGTAAAGTTGGCATTACTATCAACAGTGCCGCAATCACCAACCGCAAGGTAAGGAGCCGCTGCTGCAGCAGGGCTTGCCTTCCAGTAAACATTGGTGGAATCATTTGCAGTTCCAAAGATCTTTGAGCCTTTAGTATGCTTGGTAAAAATTGCGTACGACGAACTAAGGTTAGCTGCTGCAGTAAAATTGACCACGCCCCACACTCCAGTTGACATTCTGGCCAATGGATTGGTTGCATTTGTAGCTTCAGCCGCAGTTGTTCCGCCGTATATCGCGAGACCAGCGTTACCGGGCAGGGTGTTTGTTGCTAATGCAGCAGCAAAAGACACAGAACTATAGGCAAGTATAACTAGAGCTAAAAAAATAATTTTTTTCATAATTTCCTCCTAATCTGAGTAGTAATTGATTACTTTTGTTATCTTGCATCATAAGCTGCAGGGAATGTCTGGAAATCTGCATTGAATGCTTCCTGACCAGTCTTCCAGTTTTTCAAATCGGAGTTTGATGCACTGTTGTATGCCTTCTCACGATAAGCAGCAAACTGGGGAATGGCAATGGCTGCCAGAATACCGATGATCGCAACAACGATCAGCAGCTCAATTAGGGTAAAGCCTTTTCTGTTCCGAATCTTGTTTAACATAGATTCTTCTCCTTTCGGGTTGTGTCCTGCTAGATTGCAGGGAGCTAAAAACAACTTATGATGGGATACAGTTTGAATGTTCATTATGAATGCAAAAACAGGACCAAAAAACCAAGCAACCGTAACCTACAGATATTAAGAACACTCTTTACAAACAGGATAAAAACAGGGTAGCAGCATAAGCCAGTTTGTCAAGCGCCACTGCCATTTTTTGTCACATCGTAAGAAGCTACACTTGCTTCAAAACTCTCTGCGTGGGGCTTCATGCAGTTCAACAAACTCCTGATATCCAATCAATACCTCTGCTCCAGCTTGGGTACATACCATTTAATCAGATTATGCCCAATCCCTGCCGGTGCAGGTTCAATACCACGAATGCGTGATGAAACTACCGGCAGCGCATCCGGCACATAGAGAAAGGTGTAGGGTTGTTCTTCAGCCAGAATGTCCTGAATCCGGTAATAGGCCTTTTTTCGTTTCTCAATGTCAAAGGTGCTACGTCCCTCTTCCAGCAGACGGTCAACCTCAGGATTGTTATAACCGATAAAGTTCAGCTCTCCCGGCTTGGTCTTGCTGGAGTGCCAGATATCATACATATCCGGGTCCTGTGAGGTCAGCCAGGCCAGCAGTACCACTTCAAAATTCCCCTTATCAATAAACTCCTTCAGGAAAGCAGCCCACTCCACAATCCTGATCCGCACATCAACACCAACCTGCTTCAGGCGTTGCTGAATAATCTGGGCGGTCATCAGGCGCTGCTGGTTGCCCTGATTGGTCAAAATTGTGAAGCGTAGTGTTTTCCCGTCCTTCTGCAGAAAGCCATCATCTCCCGGCTTCCATCCGGCCTCAGCCAAAAGCTGACGGGCATAGTCAGGATTGAACGGGATATCCTTAATCTTCGGATTATGGGCCCAACGGCCGGGAATCATTGGTCCGTCTGCCTTTTGCCCCATACCAAACAGCACCCCCTGGATCAGCTCATCCTTGTTGATGGCAGCGGTCATGGCGCGACGGACACGGACATCCTTAAACAGGGGATGCCGCAGATTGTAGCCAAGGTAGAGATAGCCGTTGGAGGGGTAGCGATATTTATTAAAGGCCGCCTTGAAGCGGGGGGTATCGGTCTGACGGGCAAACTGCACCGGGGTCAATCCCATCTGATCAACACCACCAGCCTTCAGTTCCATGTACATGGTGGAGGTATCAGGGATCAGGCGATAGACATAACGATCAAGGTAGGGTCGCCCTTCAAAATACTCTTTGTTAGCCTCTAACACCACCTTCTGACCCGCCACCCACTCTTTAAAACGGAACGGACCAGTGCCAACCGGCTTGCGCGCCAACGGGCTCTTGGTTATATCCTGGCCCTCCAGCAGGTGGGCAGGAAGGATGGCTACAGACCACGAGGCCAAGGCAGGCGCATAGGGCTTTGCATAGCGTACAATAACGGTAAAACTGTCCGGCGCCGTTACCGCTGCAACCTGTTTAAAGTCTTCAGAATAGGCAGTAGGGGTCTTGGGATCAATAATAACCCGGTAGGTATAGAGTACATCACGGGAGGTAAACGGTTTGCCATCATGCCAGGTTACATTTTTACGCAGCTTGAAGGTGATGGTCAGACCGTCAGGGGAAATCTGATATGATTCAGCCAGATCACCAACGATTTTCAGATTTTTGTCATACTTAATCAGACCGTTATAGATAAGCCCTGCCACGCTATGGGAGGCACTGTCAGAGGCAAGAATCGGAATCAGAGTTGAAGCCTCACCTATGGTGCCCTCCACTAAGCTATCGCCATAGGCAGGTGGTGCTGCGGGTGAACTGCTACGGGGTGCCGGCGTTTCTCCTGCAGTGCAGGCAGCGCAAAGCAGGCAGATCATCCCTGCAATGCCGTAACGCCGCCAACGCAGGATACCGTGCCGGACAATCATTTTTCTTCCAGTTCTCCCCGAATGATACGCCGTATCTTTTCATCCAGCTCTTTTTTCTTGGGATCAAGTGCCTTGGCTTTTTTGTAGTACTTCAGCGCCTGTTTGTTTTCCTTGCGTGCATGGTGGGCATCGCCAAGATGTTCAAGGATGGTGGGATCATCAGGGACCAGTTCCGTTGCCTGCTCCAGATAACGAACCGCATCATCGTAGCGCTTCATCTGGTAGTAGACCCACCCCAGACTATCGATAAAGAAACCGTCGTCAGGCCTGATTTCCAGGGCCTTCTTGATATGGCCTAAAGCTTCGTTCAGGTTGATTCCCATTTCTGCATAGGTGTAGCCAAGAAAGTTGTGAGCCTGAGCATCTTTAGGGTTCAGCTCAACCACCTTTTTCATCCGCTCAATGGACTCGGGACGCTTACCCAGCTTGTCATACAGTATCCCTACCCTGAACTGGAATTTGGGGTCGCCGCTAAAACGTGGTTCAACGCCTTGCAACAGTTTAAGTCCCTCAGCGGGTTGATGCAGAGAATCATGAAGCGTTGCCAAAGAAAGATACAGGTCAAGTTTATCCTGATTGGCGGCAATAGCCTGCTCCAACACCGCTACAGCCTCTTTCCCCTTACCCTGCTCTTTGTAAATAAACGCCAGATGACCTACCGCCTCAGGATAGACAACAGCATCTATTGGTATTTTCTGAAATTCTACAACGGCACGATCAAGGTCATTTTTTTCTTCGTAGGCACTGCCAAGATACAGGCGCATCTGATGGGCTTCTGGATCAGATTCAAGCATTTTGGAGAAGATTTTGATCGCTTCGTCATAGCGTTCAAGTTCAAGGTAGATCAAACCGATTTTCCGATTGGTTTCAGTTGTTGCCAGTCCCATCTCATCCAGTTTTTTCAGATAGATCAGGGCATCTTCATAGCGCCGGTTCTGGATAAACAGTTGAATCAGGTGCTGGATAATTGGAGCGCGATTTTCTGCATCATCCAAGGCCTTTTTGTAGGCTGCAATCGCCTTGTCATACTCACCCAGAGCTTCATGGGAAATAGCCATGTCAACCGTCGCCTGGACCAGTTCAGGCCGCAGCTCCAGCGCCCGCTGATAGTAGCTGATTGCCTCACGATACAGCTTCATCTGACTGTACACCTTGGCAAGGTAGTAATTACCCACAGCAGATTCAGGTTTCTCTTTGATCAGTCCTTTAAGAACGGTAACTGACTCTTCATATTCAAAAAGTTGCATCAAATTTGTTGTCAGATGCAGAACGGCGTCTTCTTTGCCCGGTTCAAGCCTGACAGCATGGCGCAGGTAGGCAACTGCCTCCTTGGTCTTGCCCAGGGAAGACATGATGCTGCCACCCAGCAGATATGCCGGACGATAATCAGGAGCGACCTTAACGGCCCGGTCTATGGCAGAGATCGAGTCCTGAATCCTGCCTGACTTAAGCAAAATTTCAGCTTCGAGCATAATTGGATACGGAGTGGTTGCGTCGGCTACCTGCGCCTGACGCGCCAATGCCAATGCCCGATCGACATCACCTTCATTCCAGGCAACACGAGCCTGTGCATAGGCGCCAAGACCGGTGTGTGAAAAAACCGGGCCAGCATCAGGAGAATCTGCCGGGCGCACAGAACTACAGGCTGCAAGCAGACACAGACTGATACAACAGAGTACATAGCGTAACATGGGACACCATCCGAAATTCAGCAAGTTGCGGAAATATACAGTCTACTGACGCTACCATACAAGCTGACGAGCGTCAAACGATTACGCTGGCACAATAATTATCTGCCCGCTGGTTGCACAGCACAGGGATCAATGGTAAAAGTTGATCAGCCAACCTGAAACAAAGAAAGGGGCCGTATACCCCATGTGGCGCTCAAACCTACAACGATTTCTCAAACGACTGCACCTGCGGGAATCCTGGGTAATTTTCTTTGTGTTGGGCAACGTTATGCTGAATTTCCCTTTTTTAAAAATCTTCAACCAGCCAACCACCATCCTGGGTTTCCCGCTGATGTATCTTTATTTTACCCTTGGTTGGGCCATTTCAATCGGTGTTATCTACCTTTTTGCCAGCGCAGCCGAGCCGGATCAAACAGAGTATCATCCTGAAGAACAGGCACCCCGGTGACTCTGAATATTTATTATGTTACTGCGATTGCTGTAGGGTATGCCGGATTGCTGTTTCTGGTGGCCTGGTATGCACGCCGTCGTTCAGAGCAGGGGCGCAGCCTGGTCAACAACCCGTATGTCTACAGCCTCTCCATAGCGGTCTACTGCACCTCATGGACCTTTTACGGAAGTGTGGGCAAGGCCGCCACCAGTGGCATTGACTTTCTGATGATCTATCTGGGACCGTCATTGGTGGCCTTTTCCTGGTTCTATATTCTGCGCAGAATCATCAGAATCAGCAAAGAAAACAACGTCTCTTCCATTGCTGACTTCATCAGCCTGCGCTATGGCAACTCCCAGCTGCTGGGGTCACTGGTCACCCTGATTGCAGTTCTGGGAATCATGCCGTACATCGCCCTGCAGATTAAAGCGGTGGTCACCTCCTTCGCCCTGATCAGCGGCGTAACCAACCGCACCATTACCCTGCCCGGTGCGGACGCCGCCGTATCATTTCCCACCAGCCTGAGCCTGGCCCTGATCCTGTCCCTATTCGGCGTTATATTTGGTGCTCGACGTCTTCCTTCTGCTGAACGCCATGAAGGTTTAATTGCAGCTGTAGCCTTTGAGTCTGTAGTCAAACTGGTCAGCTTGATCGGTGTAGGAATCTTTGTAACCTGGTTCATGTTTGACGGTTTTGGAGACATCCTGTCCCGCTTTAACCAGCAGTTTCCAGAACTGTTTAACCGCCTCTTTACCCTGCACCCCACGGAAGGTCAGGGATTCATCCCCTCCTCCACCATGCTGTTTCTTTCCATGGGGGCCATCATTCTGCTACCCCGCCAGTTTCATGTCATGGTCATAGAAAATGCTGATCTGCGCCATATCAGCAAAGCGATGTGGCTCTTCCCCACCTACCTGTTTCTGATCAATCTGTTTATCATGCCGATTGCCCTGGGAGGCATCCTGCAGTATGGAGGGAATGCCGGTGCAGACTATTTTGTGATCAGTCTGCCCCTGGCAGCAGGCAGCAGCTCCATGGCACTACTGGCCTTTCTGGGAGGTCTTTCCGCTGCTGCAGGCATGGTGATGGTAGAGTCAGTAGCCATCTCAACCATGCTGCTCAACAACCTGTTTATGCCGATTATTGTCAGGATCACCCCCAAACAGTGGTTTCCAGTCCTACTGATCAACCTGAAGCGCCTGGCTATTTTCTTGGTGGTTTTTCTTGGTTACTTCTATTACCAGGCAGTGGGCGACTCATTTATGCTGGTCAACATGGGTCTGATCTCCTTCCTGGCTGCCCTGCAGTTCCTGCCAGCTTTGCTGGGAGGGTTGTATTGGCCCAGAGGCAACAGGATCGGCGCCATTTCAGGTATGACACTGGGATTCCTGGTCTGGTGTTATACCCTTCTGATCCCCTCTTTCCATGCGGCAACACCAGACAGCAGCATCATGCTGCACGGTCTGTTCGGGCAGTCTTTACTGAAGCCGACCGCTCTGTTTGGCCTTACCGGTATGGATATGTGGAGTCATGCGCTATTCTGGAGCATGCTGTTCAATGTGGGAGCCTACCTGGTCTGTTCCTTGCTGATCTCCCAGAATGAGGTCGAAAAAGAGCAGGTACGCCGTTTTATCGGTAAGTTTGAAACAGAACGACGTCAGGTTAAAAGCTCTGCAAAACGGCTTTCAAAACCGGTAACCATCCCGCAATTCATCGCCTTAATGGGAAAATTCATTGGCCCTGATGAAGCGACCCAGTCCATGAACAGCTACCTTAAAGGACGTATGATTGATGGCGAGGCATCAGTTCCTGAATTTGAATTACCCGCCATGAAGCGCTTTGTTGAGCGGACTCTGGCAGGCTCTGTGGGAGCTGCCGCAGCCGGTGCCATCATGGACAGCTACCTCTCTGATATGGGCAGCCGGATGGAGTCGGTCTACGATATCTTCAGTACTGTCAGGGCCTCCCTTGACCAGAGCCGTGAAGCGCTGTACGTCCGTCTCAAGGCATCAGAGATCATCAACCGGACCCTTGATCTGCAGACCATTATGAATGAGCTGCTTCAGCTGCTTTTGAAGGAGTTCAGACTTGACGTGGCACTGATTCAGATCCGCAGCAGCAGCGACATGCCACTGACAGTCCAGAGTTACCAGGGCTGCGACCGCCGCCCGATCAACCCTGAGCACTGGTTTCTGGAAAGTGATCCCTACATCAAGATGGCGATGATTGACCAGACAACACACTTCGTCAATGACATCAAAAACCTGCAGGATATCATCACCATGCCCAAGACAGAGGCAGAAGGCTTTGTCTCATTTGCCCACATCCCGATCTATCGCGAGGGTGAGGAAAGCCTGGGGGTCCTGTCGGTTTACTCAAAATCCATCATTGGGCTGTTTACTGAAGAATTTATCAACCTGCTGACCAGCCTGACCGGACAGCTGGCTCAGGCAGCACGACTGGCCAGCGAGATGCAGGCCAAGGAACGGGAACGCCGGGAAAAAGAACAGGCGCTGCTGGCGAACGCCAGAGTCAAGCGCGATATGGAAATTGCGGAGCAGATCCAGCTCTCGCTGCTGCCGGACAAACCACCGGTACTGTTCGGGGTTGAACTTGCCGGACGCTGCTATCCAGCTGCCCATGTAGGCGGCGATTACTATGATTATTTCAAACGGGATGACCATACGGTTGACCTCCTGATTGCCGATGTTTCAGGTCACAGTGTCGGTGCCGCCCTGATCATGGCCGAGGTGCGCACTCTGTTGAGGGCTCAATCCAGTCGTGCGGTCAGCCCCAGCAGCATTCTGGGGGCACTGAACAGCCAACTGTATGATGACCTGACCAGAGCCGAACTGTTCATCACCATGTTCTATGCCCGTTACAGCGCAGCTACCGGACGTCTTTCCTATGCCAACGCCGGTCACAACAAACCGTTGATACATCGGCAGGGTCAACAGAGCTGTATTGAACTGGATGCTGACGGTTTGATTCTGGGCATTAAGCCATCCATGGTGTTTGAAGAATGTTCCATATCCCTGCAGGCCGGCGACACGCTGTTGTTCTATACTGACGGTATCCCGGAGGCAACCAGCCAGGCCGGTGAGTTAATGGGCACCGGTCAGGTCTGTCAGCACCTGGCACAACAAAGCACCTTGACGGTGGACGAAATTGCCGACTCTTTTTTTGAGCTGGTTAAAGAATTTAGTCAGAGCACAACCCTGCAGGATGATGTCTCAATGGTGGTCATGAAAATAGTTTCCTAACTGAAAGGAGTGACAGCAATGAATCTTAAACGTGAAGACAATGGACAGGTGGTATTGGTACAGGTCAAGGAAGAGCGTCTTGACGCCCACAATTCAGAGCAGCTCAAACAGGAACTGGGCAGGTTATTTGAAGAAGGCAAGACCAAAGTAGTTGTTGATCTGAAAGAGGTCCGTTTTATCGACAGCTCTGGACTGGGTGCACTGGTCTCAGGCTTTAAAAACGCCTCTTCCCGTCAGGCCAGCCTGAAGCTATCAAGCCTGCAAAGCCAAGTAAAATCAATGTTTGAACTAACCAGACTGCACAGAGTGTTTGATATTTACACCACTGTTGATGAGGCAATTGAAGCCTTCTGATTTGGTCACGCGGAGAGCAGCAATGAAAAAAACTCAGATTGAGCTGCAGATCAAAGTACCAAATCAGACCCGCTACCTGAGCCTGATAGGACGGATCAGCGAAGAGCTTGCAAAACAACTGCAAGACTATACTGGCGACCGGGCGGCCTTGGCCAACCATATTAATGTGGTACTGACCGAGGCCCTGGTAAACGCAATCCGTCATGCCAACGCCAATAATCCTGATGAAGAAGTGGAAATCAGGATTACGGTCACCGATGAAGAGTTATTGTTGCAGGTCTTTGACCACGGCAAAGGATTTAATCTGGAAAATATTTCATCTACGGTTGAAGATTCTCAACATGAACTGGAGGATCATGGCCGGGGTTTG
>JAJTBI010000041.1 GCA_021286935.1 Geobacteraceae bacterium | reverse complement strand
TCAGGGCTGCAAATTGGCCGTAATTACCACCATCAGAATGAGTAAGAACGATAATACGGTCACCGTAGGCCTTCAGAATGGAAGCGGTGCTGTCCGTGGAACCATCATCAATTGCAATCACCTGAAAACGGTCATAATCCTGCGATAAAATGCTGTCCAATGCCTGACGGATATATTTTTCAGAATTATAACAACTAACAATTACAGTAACCTTAGGGTCGCTCATCACCTTTCCTTATTGCAAACATATACAGGGTCCCTGACCAGGCAGCCAGCCAGAGCCAAAGTGGACGATAAAAGTTATGCCCTCCAATGCCAAACACAAGTAGCAACACCAGTGCCGCCAGTATGGCACCAGCCAGATTGGCCGAAAACGGGTCATCATCAGCATTCTTAGGCAGGTATAAGCGTGCCCAACGGCAACAACGCCAGATGGAAAATATCAGTGCCAAAAACAGGAACGCACCAAACAGACCAAACTCAGCTAACACCTCTCCATATAGAATATGAGACTGGTTTGGAGAAGGTTCACCATCATCAATACGATTTGACATCCGGTAACCGATATAGTTCTTACCCCCTGCTCCAACTCCGGTCAGCGGTTTCTGTTTAAACATACGCCAACTAACCTTCCATCCGACCATTCTACCCTCGGCAGACTCCCTGGCATTGGCAGGCCCGGCCTCATCATCCCACAGAGTGCGGAAGCGTTCCTGCTTCTCTTCAGGCATGACACTCCAGACCAGTGTCATTGTTATAAGCGCCGTTATCAGTATCAGTACCTTACGCTTACCCTTCTGGATCAACACCCAGACAGCACAAAGTACCATTAAGGCTGCAAAGGAAGTGCGCGACCCGGTCAGCACCACACAGGTGACAGCAAGAATAAAATAGAGGTAGTAAGCCTTGCGCAGATGTTTGTTCACTTCTGAGCGTAGCAATGCATAGACAAAGGGAAGTGATAATACAATGGTAGCCCCAAAAGAATTGGGATCATTAAAGGTACTATCTACCCCCACCATTCGGGATATGCTCATCTTATAAACATGCCTACCGTTATGGTACTCCCACAACGAATGCAAAGCATACAACATGGTGGAAAAAACATAGGCCTTGACCAGTATTTTCAATGATTCTTCATCATCAGCAACCGACAGCATCAACAGATAGAGCACCACCATCTTGGCATACTCTATGCCCTGATCAACTGCAAATTCAGGGTTATAGGCAAATGGTGCCAGCAGAAAATGCAGTGCCAGCAGGCCATAGATCCATTTGTTGGTTGGTGAGCTGATAATTTTGAATTTATGCTGCAGAAAGGCAATGATGATAAGCAGTATGGCATAGACCCGTTCTATCTGAAGCCCTTCCAGATAGCGGATTGATTCCCAGGGCCGTTCTATGACAAGAAAAATATAGATACAGACCATGATCAGCACCGCAGAAAGGGACTTTTTCCCCTCTTGCTGATACAGATTGTGGTGCAGTTGGTTGTCAGTGGTCATGGCGGTCCATTAGTCCTCATTATTGATGATAGTATGACGCTTTATCTGCTTTTTGACGTCTGTTTGATCTTAGCAAGCCGGTAGAGCGGATCACCCACTGCACTCATGGCCCACTGAATGGTGGGGGTAGCGGCCATAAAGGCCTCTCCAAAGGTGTAATCACCGGTCCAGAAACGTTCAAAAAACAGGTCTTCCCGCGTGTACCCCTGTTTGTACGGCTCTATTACTGCACCAAAGGTTGCGGTAATACCGTCTTCAAGCAGCCCTTGCACCCAGTTTCTGTCGGCTGACTGAGGCGCCCTAAAACCACCCATAAAGGAATACGAAATCAGATGCGCTGCAACAGCACCGTCGGGCCAGGCCGTAGCGCGGATATTTTTGTACATATGCCGCCAGGCAAAGTACCAGTAGACATCATCCGGCAGCAGTTCTTTTGCCGAAAATGAATCCGGCTTCAATACCACCTGCACCCCCAGACGCTGACCAGCTCTTTCAAGCCTTTTCCCGTTTTCATCATGGACAAACATGGCCCTGCCGCTTTGTGCAGTTACCTTTTTCTCTGCAGTAATAGCCTTGTCTATCAATGAACGGGCAATTTCAGGGGTTGGACCATCCAGCCTGGTTACAATATAGATGCCATAGGTGCCGTCAAAATGCCGCTGTTGTCCGAAGTAAGGGTTGGGGGTTCCCAGCCCTCCCCCCCCCAGGTATAACGATCAAAAAGATCGGTAAGTTTTGAATCAAGGGCACGACCATCTGCTGCCACTGGCACCCCGTAGCAGGGAACAATATATTTGATCCTGCCGGCCAGATTATTTTTTAACAGAAACTGTATCAGCGGTTTCTGCAGGTCATCGTGGTAACTGAAACGTCTACCCGTTGATATGCCGAAAATCTGAGCCGTGGGAATACTCCGCTTTTCTGCATAGTAACGGGCTAAATCTTCAGATCCATCCCGGTTTTTATTGTACAGCACCAACACCTCATCTGGTGTCGGCGGGCTGTAGGGGGTAGCCCTTAACCCCACCGGCTGGGTTAACTCACTGCTTTTGCCGGATGAAGCAACCGTACGGACACGGTACATGCAGATATCGTTATTGGTGGCTTTGTCATCCCTGAAATAGCCAGGGGCAATGAAGCTATTTGAAACTTCTGCATTTTTACCAGACTTAAAGTGTGCAACCCTGGGCACCCGCGCATACCGTTTGTAGCTGGTGTCCGTAGTGCAGCGCCTGAATATTTCCCATCCCAAAATATTGCGCTGGGTATTCTTTCCCCAAAAAAGACTTATCCGGTTATCCCCTTCAGCCCCGTAAATATCCTTGGGCATGGCAGGACGTTCTCCCTGATCTGCACCGGGATAACCTGTAGCAGTTACGGTGCCAAGCTCTTTTCCAGTAATATCATAGGCCTTGATGGAAAAGAGGTACTGTTCGCCGTTTACCAAACCTTTAACCGTTAAGGTAGTGTCCAGCAAAAGATCTTTAACCAAAAAATAAGGTTTTACGTTAAAGGCCAGCTCGGTTCCCTGACGCCTTTGATACAGGCGGTAGCCCGCAATGCCCGTACCATCCGGCGGGATCTTCCAGGAAAGGGTGACCTGCTCATCTCCGTTCTGCACAGCAACATCTGTTGCGACTGCAGATGCCAAGGACGGAAGAACTAACAGATATACACAAAAAGCTACGGTAGCCGCCCATATACCTCCTAAGCGTGTATATGACCGTCGGATAATATGTCTATTTTCAAGCTGTATCAGCATTATTAAATGTTTTAAGGACTTTGGCTGGATTGCCTGCCAGTATTTCATAATCACCTGTTTTGTGAGTTACAACGCTCCCAGCAGCCACAACGTTCTGAACACCAAGACTCTCCATAATTACAGCGCCATTACCAATCCAGCAATTTTCGCCAATGCTTATCTTTCTGAACACCCCAGGCTGCTCCTGAATAGGCCTACCAATTTCTTTGTAGCCATGCTGATTTTTCCCACTCAGGATCGAAACATGGCTGGCTATGGTTGCGTGATCTCCAATCCTAGCAGTACCAATTATATTGTATGCTCCAATATAGTACCCAACGCCCAATTCAGTTTCTGGATGTGGAATAAAAGTACCAAAACCAATATACCCCTTAACACTGCAACTCTGTAAGGTCATCCGATAGTAGGCCACTCGCATATAGCTACCTATCTTGCCGGGTATCAGCGCAAGTAACTGACCTTGACCCGCAAACAGGTCTTTTGAGCGAGTCAGCTTGAATAGTATCCACAGCGGTGCTGTGAGTAAAAAACAACTTCCCAAAATAATTTTCTGTAGGAGCTGCTTCATGCAACCTCCGCATAAAACGCCTGATATTTTTCTATAATCTTTGACAGAGAGAAAAGATCTATGGCCTTTTCTCTGGCCAGCTGCCCCATTGCTGCTGCAGCGCCGCTATTGCTTACTGCGTTGATTTTATCTGCCATGACAGCCGGATTACCTGACTCTACTACATAGCCATGCACGCCATCTTCAATAGCTTCACGTGCTCCACCGACATCAGTACAGACCACTGCCAGACCTGCTGCCATGTATTCAACAATAGAATTTGAAAAACTTTCAGATGCAGAAGAAAGGACTCCAATATCCAAGCAACTTAAAATGTCCGGGATACCGGTTCGCTTACCGAGAAAACGAACTCTGGACTGGAGATCCAAGGCTTTACAGAGGTCTTCCAAAACTGCTCGTTCTGGTCCATCTCCAATAACAACAAAATAAATATTTGATAGCGACTGTACTACCTGCGAAGCCGCCATAATAAAAATATCTACAGATTTGATCGGGCGCAAGTTTGCAACAATACCAACTATAACGGCATCCTCAGGAAACCCGTTTTTCTCTCGGAATAATTTTCTCTGTTGTTCTGGAGCTCGATAATAACGCTCTATCTCCAGCGCGTTATAAATTACCTGAATTTTTTCAGGTTTACTGCCCTCTGTTCTGACAGCCCATTGCTTCGTGTTTTCACAATTGGCAATCAGCATTGATGTGCCACTGTTCATCATCTTCTGAATAAGAAGCTCTTTCTTCGTGTACCAAAATCCCTGGTTACGACGGCTACCGATTATCGTTTTCACCCCAGCAAGCTTTGCTGCAACAAATCCGACTTTACCACCATCCTTAAAGTAGGTTTGCACGATATCAATCTTCTCATTTTTTAAAAATTGGCTGAATTTGTATATCGCCTTCCATCCAGATAATGAGCCAAAGGATTCTGTTCCTATTATGTATAAACTACAGAGGTCAAAATTTGTGCGAATCCACTCTGTTGATCGAAGCACACAAAGGAAGGGTTCGAATCTGCTTCTATCGAGATATTTAAGTAGCAGTAGCAGTTGTTTTTCTGTACCAGCTGTCGGAGATTCGATAAGATCAATGACAAAGCATATTTTTACTCGTTTTTCAGGCTGCATAGATATCCTTAAGCTTCCACCCGGGAAAAGTTGAGTGTTCCGTTTCTATGAACATACGCAGCCAGAGATCAAAAGAGATAATCAAAAAAATAATGCGGGACCAATCACGCTGCCCAGACCGATGCTCTTGCAGTATTCGGTCAATTACTGTTTCATTTAACAGATTGTAAGTTCTTAAGGTTTTACACAGAAGCTTGCTTGCGGGTATTAGGCATACTGTTTTTCGTAACCAGTTGCCGAGTGGAGGCGTGAACCCACCTTTCTTTTTTTTGAGGATTGCCCGGGGGAGATACTTCGGGGCGAGATCCGCTTTGAGTAGCCTTTTGTCACGTGACTTACTGGCAAGTAAATGCATAAGCGTGCCGCTTTGTTTCTGGTGCAGCGGCAGCTGAGCAATGTAATCACTAACTTCCCTATCTAGGAAAGGCTCACGAACAACTAATCCATGAGCATCAGCCATACGGCCAATTTTGGCAAAGACTCCAAAGCTTCCATCAAGATAAAAATCAAGCGTGGCAACTGCATCCATGTGATTTTCAAAAGTTAATTCCGTTGGCATTTGGAACTGTGCCGAATAACGCTCAATACTGCCTGCAAGATCTAAGCTCGGCATGTTCACCAAACCACATAATGTGACGTTTTCATCGCCCCAAGCCGGTAGAGCAAAAAGCCCCCGGTATGCCTCTGCAAGAGAGACGCTTCCTGCATTTGATATTTTTTTTCGGATTAATGAGGACAATAACGAGCCAACGCCGACAAGCCCAGTGTAGCGGTGACATACATATCTTTTTGCTGCTAGCGGATAATACCGCCCAAAAAGATGATCGGGGCCATCACCGCTTATAAGCGTCCGCGTTTTCGTGCTGAGTTTCTTAAATAGCTGAAATGTAGGTATTGCTGAAAAATCAAGAAACGGTTCCTCAAGATTCCAGACTATCTCTGGAAGATCATCAAGTGCCTCTGCACCGCTTAAATCAACTTCCTGATAGATGCATCCGCTGTCTTCAGCAACAATCTTTGCATATGAACTTTCATCCAGAGATGATCCAGGAAATGCAGCGGTGAATGTTGTTATCGGCTTTCTGACATGCCGGGAAGCCAAAGCGACAAGTGTGCTTGAATCAAGACCACCACTTAACAAAAAAAACGTTTCTGGCTCAGAGGCATACCTTTCAAGTGAATTAAGTAACCTTTCTTTAAGGTGATCTGCAGATCCCTTACCCTTTACGGATGAATCAAATTGGATAGAATCAACCTGCCTTGTTTGGATAGTTCCATTCTTATAGCTAACTTTCTGACCAGGACATACTTTATAAACATGCTCAACCACTGTTTTTGGTGGGACTACATAGCCGGTTGCAAACAAATCACGCACTACTTCGGCATCCACCAGTCTCTGAATTTTAGTGACTGACAGCAACGTATTAAGGGATGAACAGAACACAAAACCGACAGGAAGCTGCAAATAATATAGAACTTTTATCCCACCAGACCTATCTAGGAACAGTGATAATGAGCTCTCTTCTTTGTCCCATACTGCAGCACAAAACTGGCCACTTGTAGCACGGATAGCATCCCCCCCCAGTTGATTAAACAAATGCCCAAACAATTCTGCATGACTGCAGGGTTCTTTACTTGAATATTTCGAGAAAGCCACAGGATGTTTGCTATAAACCTCACCGGACAAGATAGTTATAAATCTAGTATCCACTGAAAGACTCTGTGTAGCTGTTTGGAACTTAGAGGCATAACACAAAGCATACTGCTGCCCTGAATCACAGCTGTATTCAACCGGATCGACGATGGACACAAACCGTTCAGTCAGTGTTCGGATATACTGTGGGTCTGTATGTGTAATACCAAATATCATGAATCACTCGCACTTCATTTTCTCTCACGGCTTGCTGTTAAAATACTAACGTCCCACTGCCGCCTGTCTCACAAATCCCCACCCTAGTCCAAAGTGTACTGTAAAGAAGATAAACGGCAACCAACGGGCATATTGCCAGCTATTTTGGGCAGCAATGCGGAAAGATTCGACTGTAACCAGAACAGCATAAAAACCATAGAGTGCAGATAAAAGCAGTACCGGTAGGTGTAAAACATCTAAAAACAGCGCCATGAACCCTAGAATAATCAGAAGCAGAAGCCCCACCACAAAACAGGGCGGAACAAGCTGATTAAGGCTAATGGCAGCAGGATGTTTTCTGGTAAACCTTCTGCGCCCCATACCGTAACGAGTCATCTGCCGGAATAGCCCTTTCAGGTTTTCTCGCGGATAATATCTGACCGTAAGCTGAGGGCTGGTGTAACACGTACATCCGGCTTGCTCTACCCGGTAGTTAAATTCAACATCCTCAGCCGCATCAAAGGCTTCATCCAGATAACCAACTTTTTCAAAGACCTCTTTCCGATAGGTGGCGCCATTGCTGACCGGACTGGCAAACCCTTCGTATTTACCAAAGATGAGCGAATCGCCACCGTGCCCCAGTTTTGATGCGCGGGCTAGAGCAACTGCTTTTTGAAATTCAGTTAATCCTGGTGGGTCAAGGGGCTGGGGGCGGCCCAGGCAATCTGCATTACTTTTTTCAAAACACTGAACGGTGTTCTTGAGTAGTTGGTCATCTGGTATATAACAGTGACCATCTACCACCAGAAAGATGTCACCTTTTCCGTTTCTAAACCCGACATTGCGCCCGGCGCTTGAGCGACGAGCCGGATTGTCTAACAGCCGCACCTGTAAATGTTGTTCTGCAATTTCTGTGACAATGGCCCTAGTGGTATCATCTGACATGCCATCAGCAACAATGATCTCAAAACGGTCCACCGGATAATCCTGTAAAAGGAGCTGGAAAATGGTGTCTTTAATAAATCGCGACTCATTTCTGACCGGCATCACTATTGTGAGAAAAGGGGCTTCAATCACCGTTTAGCCCCTTTTAGCCTGGTATAGACCCGTATAGAGCCGCTCATATGCTGCCGTTTGTGCAGAAAAGCCAAAATTGGTTTCTACATAGTAATATCCGGCAGTTCCCATCTGGTTACGAAGTCCTGGATCATCAAGCAGTTTTTTAATGCTTGTTACCATGGTTGCAACATCTTCAGGCTCAGTCAAAAAACCTGACACTTTATCCTGAACTACTTCCGGTGTTCCACCTACAGCAGTTGCTACAATCGGCTTGTTGTTGGCAAAGGCTTCGAGGGCCACATTGGGTAGACCCTCAGTAAATGAAGGGAGCATAAAGATATCAATTTGCGGCAGTAATGACTGGAGATCTTTACGAAAACCAGGCAGAAAGAAGCGTCTGTCCAGGCCTGCAGCATGGATTTTCTGTTGCAGTTCAGGCCGTAAAAAGCCCTCCCCAAAAACCATAAAATACACCTGTCGGTTTTCTTTACACACCTGCTGAGCAACTTCAATCATTGTGGCATAATTTTTTTCAGGGCTAAGCCTACCTGCTGAAGCAACGATCAGGGCATCATCAGGTAATGCAAGCTCGTTTCTAATGGAATTGTCAGCTTTTTTTACAGCTTCATTGAGATTTATTGCGTTATGAATAACAGACAGTTTTTCCGGATTAACACCGCAGGCACGTATCTTTTGTTGCTGCCCGTTTGAAACCGCTACTACATGATCACTGAATTTTAAAAACAGGCGATCAAGTGCCTCGTAGAATCTTATTTTGGGACTTTCCCAAGTCCAGCCTCTTGATATTGCAATGTTGGGTATCCGGGTAAAGCTAGTGGCAAGGCAACCGAGGATATTTGGTTTGTAACCATGGGTGCAGAGTATATCCACCTTGTGTTGCTTTAACGTGTGTGAGAGGTGATAGACACTTGCAGGATTAAGAGGTGATCTAGCATTCATTCGTACCGCCTGAAAACCACGTGCTACAGCTGCATCCCCCAGAGGGTCTGAGTCCCCTTCAACGAACGTTCCCAAAACGGGAGTAAAACGTTCTGGATCTAGTCGGCCAAAATGCTCAAGGATCTGCTTTTCCGGCCCCCCGACAAAATTGCTGGCCCGCAGATGCATGATAGTGATCGGGTTAGCCACGGGCACGTTCCCAGAGGGCTGCCATGGTTTTTGTTATGGCATCCCAGGTATACTGTTGCATGATCAGGTCACGTCCCTTTTTGCCCAGTTGCTGAAAGCGTGCAGGGTCGGTAAGTACCTGACAGGCGATTTCAGCCAGTTCTTTGGGAGTATCCCGCAGCAGTGCGGTTTTGCCCTCTTCCACGGCCAGTCCTTCGGCTCCGACCGATGTAGAAAGCACGATCTTTTCCATAGCCAGAGCTTCAAGAATCTTGAGCCGGGAACCGCCACCCACCCGTAACGGAACGACGTACAGGGCACTACGTGCAATATAGGGGCGGACATCATCAACCGTACCGGTGACCGTAACACCATCGGTGGCGGCAACAAGCCCGATCAGCCACTGGGGTGGTCTTCTGCCGACAACGGTGAAGGTTGCATCGGTGACCCGCTGGCGTATCAGGGGGAATACTTCTTCGATAAAATATTTTACGCCATCCTGATTAGGCCGCCAGTCCATGGAACCGGTAAAGACCATACTACCCAACTGCACGGTACTGTCTATGGGGGCAAAGTACTGTTCATCAACGCCGTTGGGTACAACCTGTACCTGTCTGCAACCGTACTGCTTAATAAATATGGTGCTGTCAGGCTCTGAAACAGTTGAAACAGCAGTGTAGCGCTGTGCTGCTGCAGCTTCATAGCGGAGCAGTTTTTGCCATTGCAGATAGATGTATGCCTTTTTTGGCGGATTCACTTCTGTCTGATAGTAACGCTCCCATATCTGCGCTTCAACATTATGGGCAGAGAGTACAGTGGGTATTTTGCCAAAGAGCGAGAGGATATTTTCAGTGTAGGGAGTCCATTCACAGTGCAACAGATCAAAATCACCGGTTGCAACAAGAGAGGAGACCTTATCTGCAAGCGCAGCGGAGTAATGACGATCAACGATGTAGGGTCTAGGGGACAGTAGGTTTACTAATAGCGACCAGTAGAAGAAAAAACCCTTTTGTTCCAGAACAGGACTTGGCAAGGTGATGACATTGACATTGGGGCAATCCGGCAAAACAGCAGCTGGCGTGCCATAACAGAGGTAGGTGATGGAGTGGTCTCGCTGCAAGCGTTGCAGCAGATTGTAACTTCTGAGCCGTTTACCCGTGTCAAGCGGCCATGGAACCTCTTCATCAACAATTAAGACATTCATAGACAATGACTTTCCAGCACCTGACGCATTGGCCCGAACTTCAATCGCTCAAAGAGGTGAACCAACTTCCCCTCAGTACGATGCAGATTAAGGTAGTGTCTGAAGGTGGATCTGAATCCGGCTTTGATACGGGGTTGCTGTGGGTCAATCTCCCACGGATGGAAGTAGACAACGGCAGGTTGCTGTTCAGTAGCATTAACTGCATTTATCCCTTTGCGAATGGTTTCCACTGGCAGCAAGCGCAAGTAACCGCCTCCGGCTATTGGCAGACGTAACTTTTTCCAACCAATCTGCAGTGGCAGGGTAGTAAGTGGAAATTCCTGTAATTGTCCAGCTTTGGTCTGTAGTGTGTGAGGAAACCGCTCGGCATCAGGGATACCGTAGGTATCATGCACAACGGGAAAGATGCTTGAATCGTAGACAAAACCTTCTTCAACCAGAATATCCAGTGCCCAAAGCGACTTGTTGGTAATGGAATAACTGGGAGCGCGGTAGCCACACACAGCTTCACCACATTGGTCTTCAAGCATGGATTTGGAACGACGGATATCTTCTCTGAACTTGTCTGGCCCAATCTGAAAAATAAGCTGGTGGCCATAACCATGGCAGGCTATTTCGTGCCCACGCCGGTGAATCTCGCGGGTTAATTCCGGTAGTCGCTCAGCAACCCAACCAAGAACAAAGAAGGTTGCGATGATATGGTGTTGCTCCAGCAGATCAAGAATTCTGTAGGTGTTTTCAGCAACCCGTAACGGGTAGCTGCCCCATTGGTCATACCTGACAACACTGGCAAAAGCATTTACCTGAAAATAGTCTTCAACATCTATGGTAAGGGCATTAAGCATATTACTCTTAAAATTCCAATTTCAGCTCAGCAATGGCTCGGTTGGTGTACCAGCCACCGGCATTGTTATCAACATGGTATTGATTTGCCACACGTGAATAGGAGAGGTTCAGCGCTAGTTCTTTCAGCATTTGCCAAGTCAGTCCGGCTCCTAGTGCCAGTCGGTACGGGTAATCGTTAGTTGTTGCTGCAGCGTAGTGGTATTTTTCACCGGTTGCCGATGCATTTACAGTCAGCCCATCCAGAATTTCATAGCGCCCGTTCAGGCCGATAAAGGATTTGTTTTTGTTGCCGCCTGCACTGATGGTTGTCTGCCTGTTACTATATTCGTATTCAGTATAGCCTCCTGATACACCGATGCTGCCGCGTTCAAAGGCACGATCAAGTTTCGCCACGTAACTGGTTTCACGGCTTGTGGTGGAAAGCGGATCTTCCGCGTTCTGGCGTTTGGTCTCCAGCGTGGCTACAAACAGGCTGAAATCATGCACAACCCCGGCATTCCAAAACAGGTAGCGAGAGGCCCCCATGTCCTTAAAGAACTGCCAGGTGTATCCACTATTCCCATACAGATAGGACTTTTCTGCATAGCTGTATTTAAAACCACCGGAGGCGTCATGTTTATCAAAACGTTGATTATCTGCAGATTTCTGGTTGGTGTAGGTATAGTTTGCCAACAGATTCAACTTTGAAGTCACTTCATAGGTTGCATCAACATACCCACTGTGAGCATATTTGTTGATACCTGCCGAATCCCAGTAGCGGGTATCGCTATAGCGGTATCCAGTTTTAACGGTTGTTTTCTCACCAGGCCTCCATTGCAGCCATGGATTAACCGTAGCGATGTTTTGTTCTGTCTGGTTGGCAAAAGAACTTGCGGCAGTATCGTCACGCAGTACACTGAGAGAAACACGTTTATAGGTGTCTGCCATATCAAGATAAAAGAAGTTCTCAAGTAGTGTAATAGTGCTTTTTAATCCTGCGTCATGGGAAATATCATTGGTCTTGCTTTTGCGGGCATAATAACGATAGTCCAGATTATAGGCTGCTTCCCATTGCATACGTGCTGACTGATATTTGGATGTTAACCCTGGCCTGACCCTGGTTATGTAGTCAGTTCGACGATTGTCTTTTGTATCAAAAACGTTGTCAGTATATTCTTCACTTACCGCCAGAAACGGTGTAACAAGACGTTCTTCGGCAGCTGATGCAACATTGGCCCCCAATACCAGAAATGTTGCTGCACATACTATGGTGTGTATATGTTTCACAGTCCCCTCCCCCAACAGACAATAAAAATCACAGTACCTGCCCGCTCCCCAGAAGCCGCCGAATGATGCCCTGTTTGGATGACTCATATTTTTCCACAACTGCCTTTTCAGGAGCTATTTTATGAACAATGTCTTCCAGTTTGTTGCGCATTTCCTGCAGGTTTGCATCGGTATAAGCCCGGTTACTTTCAATGGCATTTTTCAGCAGCAAAAAATGCTCATCATGCTCTGCTGTCTGGACATGCTTGGCATCCAGTTCAATGGTATCAACCCGGTGCAGAATAGCTGTCAACAGGTCATGCATCCCCTGATTCTGCAATGGGTTATCTACTACCGGCGCTACTGCCGGGGCAACGGCTTCTCCATTAGGGGTTCTACTGCCCCAGAAATGATTCTCAAAGTCCATGTCGCCAATAACTTCAAGGGTCATGTCACGGGATATAGTATCTGATTCTTCAGCAAAGGCCGATAGCATCAGAAAATCACAGAGGATGTTGATTAAGCGGGGAATACCACGACTGTAGCGATATATAAGGTCAAAGGCTTCCTGTTCAAAAGTGACTGCATTGACATTACCGGCAATTTCAAGGCGGTGTACTATGTATTGTTCAAGCTCCTGGCGGTTCAAGGGGCTCAGGTTGCAGTTGATACTTATCCGCTGCCGAAGCTGAAGCAGCTCCGGAAGCGCCAGAATGGAACGCAGTTCAGGCTGCCCGGCCAGGATGATCTGGAGCAGTTTACCATTGGCAGTTTCCAGATTGGACAGCATCCTGACCTCTTCAAGCAGTTCAGAGGAAAGATTCTGGGCTTCGTCAATAATCAGCACCGGCTGGCGGTCTGCGGCGTATTGCTGCACCAGAAATTCATTCAGATCCCGCAGGAGCGCAATTTTGTCCTTGCCGGTCGTATTCAGACCGAAGTCATCATTTATCATGGCCAGCAACTGCTCGGAATTAACGCTGGTGTTGAACAATTTGGCCAGGATTATCTTTTCGCCATGGTGAGCCAAAAGATTTCTTATCAGCGTTGTCTTGCCGGAACCGACATCTCCGGTAAGCAGGATAAAACCGGCCCGTTCCCTGATACCGTAGTCCAGGTAGGTGATGGCCTTTCTGTGAGATCTGCTTAAATAGATAAATTCCGGATCCGGTAGCAGTTCAAACGGCTTAACCCTCAGATTAAAATAGGCTTCGTACACTTCTTTCTCCGATCAACAGCCTGGTAACGACAGTTTACTGTTTCTGCTGTTCTTCACGATAACGCTGGTAATAACCGTAGCGCTTGTCTTTGATGAATTGCTGTGAATTATTATAAATAATCCCCAACACCTGAGACTCTTTCAGCACTTCCAGAGATTCTTTGATATCGCTGACGGTGGCATGGCGTTCCATTACAACAAACAGGCTGCTGTCTACCAGTTTGGCCAAGGATCGGGCTTCCGTAAACGGCAAAATGGGGGGGGTGTCAAAGATAATATAGCGGTCAGGATAGCGGCTTTTCATCTCCATGATCAGATTCTTCGTCCGTTGTGAAGAAAACAGTTCAGCCGGATTCGATACACTATGCCCTGCCCTGATAATGGAGAGTTTACCAATGCCGGTCGGGATGATTGCGTCACTCAACTCAACCTCTCCCAACAGGTAGTCAGAGAAACCGGGACGGTCTTCAAGTGTCAGATACTGGTGCATGGTTGGACGCCGCAGGTCAGCCTCAACCAGCAGCACGGTGTGGTCATATTCCTCTGCAAGGCTGATGGCAAGGTTGATACTGGTGGTTGTCTTTCCCTCACCCGGCAGGGCGCTGGTAATCATCAGGGTGTTTTTGAAATCACCTTTTCTTGTCTTGTCAAGCAACATGCTTTTAACTTTGCGTATTTCTTCCGCGGCCGCTGAAAATGGAGTATTAAGACTGACCAGAAACGGACTTTGTGAAGTTACCGGCGTAACAGCCTGTTTACGTTCAAGCGGATCATGTGTTGACTGATGAGGTCGCAAAGAGACATCTGGCTCCTGCGCGACGGAGGATATCGATACCGCTGCAGCTCCGCCTGTCTGTTGGCGCATCTTTGCGGCTTTTTCCATTGCCTGCTCAATTCTGCTCATAGAAAGAACCCTTTATCCTTCTCGTCTATTTCTTTATGCTCTGCACCATACCGGTTGGATAGATTCTGTCCAGAACCTTATCCATGTACGGCAACTGCAGTGCTTCCATAACTGGGAATACTGCCAGGAAGAGATATGATATTCCGGCTGCAAGAAACAGTTTCTTACTCCGTTTTTTCTGCAGTTCCTGCTGTGCGGCGTCTTCAATACAAGGAATAACCGCTAGAACGGGCAGACCAAACTGACGTGCAGCTTCACTATTCTTCAAAGAACTGTCCATGGTATCCAGCAGGTACAGAATACCAAAAGCCGCTGCTACGCCACCCACCAGTCCAAACAGCATGATCATTAAACGTTGAGGACTAACCGGTTTAGTTGGCAGAATGGCCGGATCAACCACACGATAGGTCATTGACTTGTCCTGAACTTCCATCTGCTTGCCGACCTCTGACTGGCCGTGGCGGGCAACCAGCTGATTATACAAATTTTTCTGGTTTTCCTTTTCGATCTGCAACTGCTCCAACCCTGCCTTTGCCGACGGGATATTACGCAGTAAGGCCTGATTGGTGCCGATATACCGGCGCAGACTCTCTTCGCTAGCCCTTAATGCACCTATCTGGGCTTCTACTTTCGATAGTTCAGGGGTCACTATTGTTTGGGCTTTACCGCTACCGATCTGTGCCTTGGTACTTTCAATCTCTGCTTTAAGCCGTATGATTTCAGGATAGTTGTCAGTATATTTAGACTGCAACTCTTCAAGTTGCCGTTGCAGGTTATTCAGGGTAATCCGTAACGGAGCACTGCCTTTGGACAGGTCCTGGCGAGATGCTTCAAGTTGTCTGCGCTGGATTTCCAGCTCATGCAGCTTCTGCTGTGCTTGAGAAGTACCTTCAAACAGCTTTGCCTCATCGACTGCAATAACGCCGCCTTTTTCGCTTTTGTACTGGTTAACAGCGGCCTCTGCTTTATCAAGCTTATCTTTAAAGGTAGTAATCTGATCAGACAGGAAGGTGGTGGCCTCATAGGACTCACCTCTTTTGGATGAAAGGTTTTCTTCAATATAGAGCCGGACCAGGGTATTGACAAAATCACTTGCCATTTTAGGATTCTGATCAACAAAAGATATAATGAATAAGTTTTTATCCTTTACCTTGATTGTAATCCGGCTCTGAATATCTTTTATAGTACCTTCACTGACGGTTTTCCCGGTTTTATTAGGATTCATTTCAAGACTGTCTACTACCTTGGCCAGCAGGGTCCTGCTGGTAATGGCATAGGTTAAGACCTTGATGGTGTCATCCATGGAAGGTGTTGCCGTTATCCCCTTAACCAGCTCGCTGATCACGTTTTTCTCAATAAAAACAGTACTTACGGCCTCATACTTACGGGGAAGAATAAAGCTGACCAGTATTGAAAGCAGAAAAACCAGAATACTGATGCCGACAAACCATTCCTTCTTCCTGAAAATCAAACCAACGTATTGTTTATAATCAAGTTGTTGCGTTTGCATAATATCCCTCAAAAAATACTTTCCTTGACAATGACGTAATCACCTGGCTGTAGCGGAACATTCTGGGTTAAGTCACCATCACGCATCAGCTTTTTGGCCATGACTTTAAGTACCGTTTCTTTTTCAGCTTCCTGACGCCGGACAAGGACGTCATTCTGATCTGCAAACTTGGTAAAGCTGCCTGCTTCAAGAATCGCCTCCATAACCTTAAGGCCTTCCCGATATTCTATCGCTTTAGGTGCATTCACTGCACCAAGCACATAGACACTTTTATCCTGTAACAGTGGAATAAAAAGAGAATCACTGGTCTCCAGATCAATATCTTCCTTAACGGCCCCTTTGACATACAGGTTGTAGAAGTTTTCTTTAATTTTCTTGCCACCACGCAATAGATAGGCTTTCCTTAAATCAGCTACTCTGATTTCACCAAATGTGCATAGCAGCTGAAGTAAGGTCGTCCGGCGGGAAAGATCATATATTCCGGATTTAACTCCACCGCCAAAGATGTACACCTTGCTGTTGGTAATTTCACGTACCGTCACGGTGACAATGGGGGTTTTAACCAGGGACTGCAGTTTTGTGGCCAAGGATGTCTGCAGCTCTTTTGGTGTCAAACCGCTGGCGACTGCATCTCCCAATCCCGGGACGGTAATCTTGCCGTCAGGCCGTACCTTTACCGATGCTGCAAGATCCTTTACACCCCACACGGCGATGTCAAGCCCGTCACCTTCGCCGATAACATAATCCTTTGCATGGCTGGTACCGGAGAATACCGCAGCCAGGAACACTCCCAACATACACACAAGCAGTTTGTTCATATACACCTCACGTATGAGTTACACTTTATTTGCCGTCACACCGGAATTACCGGCCACCTCGGCCAAAAATAACCACTTTTATGGTTTCCAACACAATCAAAAGATCAAGAAAGGGCGATAGATTCTTTGTGTAGTAGAGGTCATACCGCAATTTTTCAACCGCATCCTCAACCGTTGAGCCGTAGGGATAGCAGACTTGAGCCCAGCCGGTAAGCCCCGGTTTAACAAAGTGTCGTTTAGAGTAGTAGGGGATTACCAGCTTCAATTTTTCCACAAACTCGGGGCGCTCTGGCCGGGGACCGACAAAACTCATGTCTCCCCGCAGTACATTGTAAAACTGAGGGAATTCATCAATTCTCGACTTTCTTAAAAAAGCGCCGACTTTGGTGATCCTTGGATCATTTTCCGTTGACCATACAGCCCCTGTACCCTTTTCTGCATCCTGGCGCATGGTTCTGAATTTGTAGAGCCTGAATGTCCGTTCGTACAATCCCGTCCTGATCTGACTAAAAAACAGCGGACCAGGGGAATCAAGTTTGATAATAATGGCAATTAAAGGGAAAAAAGGCAGGGTAAATGCCAACCCGATAAGTGCCAGAACAATATCCAGAAACCGCTTGAAGGCCACAAAGATTGTCGTTCTGCGAAAACCGCTTGAAAAGAGAAACCAACTTGGCGTTATCTGTTCAAGCATCAATTTGCGGTAAGTCTGTTCATAAAAAGTTGGTACATCCAGAATTTCACTACCACGCATCTTGCATAGCAGCATTTCCTTAACGGGAAACACCCCACGGCGTTCAGACAAGGCCACAAGGACTGCATCGGCCTTCAGTTGCTGCACCAACTCGGGCAAATTTTCAGCATCCCCAATAACCAGAGATGGATCAACTTTTTCAAGGACCTTACCACTTCGTGATTCCATCCCTGCCAAGGCTTCCGATTCTGCAAGGCAGGAAACAAAACCGACAATTTCAATATTTTTCGCGCTGTTAGCGGCAATTCCATAGGCCTCAAGCGCAAAATTACCGGTTCCCAGGATAAAAATCCGCTGAGGTAGTTTTACGGCATTTAATAGCAGACGGAGTAAAAACTGACCGGATGAAAACAGCAGGATACCAACAAGCACCGTCTTCTTCTCAGGCAGCAAACCAGGAGCCAGCATATACACCACAGCAATGGGCAGACAGGAGGTCAGGCCGGCAAGCATAACCCGGGCAAGTATCTCACGCTTCCTAAACTTGCCCGAATCATCATACACGTCGATCAGAAACGATGAAAAAACCACCGCTACACCAAAGATCACAGATGATACTGCGGTAAGAAAATACAACTCACCATCCGCTGAAAAATAAACCGGCCGGATACGGCAGGCGGCCTGGATTGCGCCTGCTGCTAGTAAGAAATCAAGTACCAGTTGAATAAATATTCGCAAGGATACCTATCCCTCTTCTAGCGATTAACTTCTGCCAGTAGCTTCCTGGCAGCATCAGCTTCAGGAAACACTTTGGACTGAAGCGCCTTGTTTAAAGCTGCAACGGCTCCCTGACGATTTCCGGTCTGCTTATAGGCCAAAGCAAGGTGGTATTGCATTGAGGGTTGGTCAGGCAGCATTGCGGTAGCCTTTTCCAGAACCTTACGAGCGTCATCGTACTTGCCGTTTGCCAGAAGAGCATACCCAAGCGTATCCAACACCCCCGGATTTCCTGAGGCAAGCCGGAAGGCCTTCAACGCCAGGTTCAGAGCCTCCTGCTTGCTGCCATGCCCTTCCGCATACAGGTAGGACAGGTTATTTAAGGCCGGCACATAGTCTTCAGCAACTTCAATACTGGAGCGGTAACGTTCAACAGCTTCCTTTGTTTTACCTGTCTGTTGCAGGAGTGCTCCCTGGGCAAACATTGCGGGAGCATACTGCCTAGATTTCAGAATTTCAGCATAGGTTGCAAATGCAGCAGTGTTGTCTCTGGATGCCGCCTGAAGATTGCCCAGATAGAGACGCACTTTAAGGTCTGAAGGATTAATCTGCAGTGCCTTTTTAACTTCGTTAATGGCCTCCGGATATTTCCGGTCATATTCATAGATAGAGGCGAGTAGCTCATAGCCGCGACTTGACCGCGGATACTTTTCAATAACTTTTCTGGCCTGTTCCAAAGCCTTATCGCTTTGTTTCATAGCCATATAAGCGTTTATTTTGAGGGCAATTGCCGCATCTGCATTGACAGGGGTGAGTTCTTCCGCCACCTTCAGGATATCCTTGAATTTTTTCTGGCTAGCCAAAACCTGAGCCTTCTGCTCAAGGATTGCCGCATTCTTCGGTTCAAGGCGTTGAGCTTCCGCTAAGACTGTCAACGCGGTATCCGACTGTTTTTTACGTATCAGATATTGGGCTTCAGCTATAAAGGCGAGGGCATTTTTACTGGATTTTGCCTGTTTGTACTGACTCTGTGCATCAGCATCTTTTCCAGCAATTTCAAATAAGGCGGCTAACTGCAACATAGCCTGCAAATTATCAGGAGCGTGCGACAGCAGTGTTTTGTATTCCTGTATTGCAAGCTCACTTTTACCGTTCATGACATAATACGTTGCCAACCGTTGATATGCCGTAGCAAAGGTTGGCTCAACCTCTTTAGCCTTCTGGAGATACTTGATGCCTTCAGACGGCTTGTTCTGTAAAAACATGACCGTTGCCATACCGCTGTACAATGGTGCATCAGCTTTTGAGTTACTGAGGCCAGCCTTGAGAATATCAAAGGCCTTTTGTAGTTTTTTGGAGCGGATATATGTTGAGGCCAGCAAAAGACGGTTATTCAACTTGTCCGGAGCATTATGTACCGCTGCCAGAAACTCAGCTTCTCCCTCACCAGTCTTACCGATACTTAAGTAGTAGCCACCCTTCTTAATATGGGTTTCTGTATTTTTTGGGTTGATCCGGATGGAGGTATTGAGTGCCTGCATACCTTCATCAAACATCCCCTTCGCCATATAGGCGCTGCCCAGAAGACTGAACGCCTCGGCATCCCGTTCATTTTCCTTGGTCAGCTTCACCAGTTCCGAAATGGCATCATCCGTTCTCTTCTGCGCCATAAGTACCGTTGCTGTCATGAGCCGAGCCTGGCGAGCACCCGGTGAGTTATCAAGAATTTTTCTGAAATGACTCAGGGCGTTTTCAAACTCACCACGACTGTAGGCTGACAAACCGAGATAATAATAGGTTTCAAGCGTTGGAGCTATTGAAACAGCCTTTTGCAATGAGGCTCCAGCCTCAGCATACTGGCGACGGTTATACTGAACCAGACCCTTCAAACGGTATCCGTCAGAACGTTTGGGAAAATCCTTGATCATGCCGTCTGCCAGCGCATCTGCCTTATCAAGGTTTCGTTGTTGCAAATAAATCAAGCCGGAGCGGTACACTGCATTTGTTTCTGAAGGTTTTATCTGTACAATTTTCGTATAGGTTGCCAACGCTTCGGCGCTGTTGCCTTCAAATTGACTCAGTGCAGCCAGCATATACCAGGCCTTCATATTCTTTGCGTCAAGTTTAATAATGCCTTCAAGCGTTTCCCTTGCCTTCTGGTTCTGCTTCTGAGCAACATAAACCTTGGCGAGTTCCAGCTTGAACGTATGGTTGCTGGCATCTGCCTGTATGGCACTTAAAAGGTAACGTTCAGCCTCAGGGAACATCTGACGGACAGCGCTGGCAATTCCCAGCACCTCAAGGCTCGTTGCATCTCCTGGATGCTTTGCCAGATACGCTTCAGCCAGCTTAAAGGCCTCATCGACACGATTGGTGGCAGTATAAATTCTGGCTAATTCAAGATTGACCTCTTCTCTTTGCGGACTTTGAGCTAGAACCTTCAAAAATTCCTTCTCGGCAACCTCGTTTTTCCCTTGGGCGAGGAAGGCTTTAGCAAGCTGAAAACGGGCATCTGTATAATTCTGATCTTTCTCCAGCGCGCTTTTAAAAAGAACGACTGCTGCACCAGGATCATTTCCCTTCATTTTCTCAAGCCCTTGAGCATACAGCTGCTCTTTGGACTTGCCACATCCTGCTAATGCAGCCACGACACACAGAGCAATTAATAGACGTGCAAGCACAGTCACCTCCCGGTATAAAAAATAATCAATGTATCGTTCAATACTACGTTTCAGAAATTCTTCTTTACCTACTGCAAAGAGGCTACCACATCGTGTCCGCTTTTCAAGTGACCACGACTTTTTTGTAAAATTTTTTTAAAAATGATCATATATACTGTCCCGGCGCTAACACTGCAGGATAACATCACCTGAACCTGAATCCATAGTCACCCCAAAGGCGAATGGATGCCCATTTAGAGGTTAAACACGAAAGGCCATCAAACGTGATGGCCTTTTCTAATAATAAGCGCCAAGATCAAACTGTAAAACAATCCGACACTATGTAAAATTTTATGCGTTTGCCCCAAACCACCTACAGTGCGCAAGGTCACGCGAACCAACAGGGCTGGAAAAATAGTTACCCTGCATCTCATCACACATATGATCACGCAAAAATAGCAGCTGTTCCTCCCGTTCAACACCTTCTGCGACCACTGACATTTTAAGACTGCGTCCAACCGATATTATCGCCTCAGTGATGTCAGCATCCTCTGATCTTGAATGCACATTTCGTATAAATGAACTGTCAATTTTCAAACGATTTATCGGAAAACGCCTGAGATGTGAAAGCGACGAATAGCCTGTTCCGAAATCATCAATGGTCAGTTGAATTCCCTGCCATTTCAGCTCTTGTAAAACCGAAATGGAAGCTTCGACATTATCAAGAAGGGTGTGCTCCTGAATTTCAAGCTCAAGTCTGTGAGGGGGTAAACCGGCAACAACCAGCGATCTGGCAACCATTTCAGACAACTCGGGGTGCCGGAATTGTCGAGTTGACAAGTTTACCGATACAGGCACTCCACCACGACCATAGGATTGCCACATTGCTGCCTGGTCACACGCTGTTTTCAGAACCCACTCCCCCAATGGGATGATCAAGCCGGTCTCTTCAGCCAGAGGTATAAAGCGGCCAGGCATCAAGACACCATATTCAGGATGGTTCCAACGGACAAATGCTTCGAGACTGGTTAGGTATCTGTTTTTGATATTAAATTGCGGCTGGTACTGCAAAAACAGCTCATTCTGTTCTATAGCCTTTTTAAGAGCGGCCTCCATTGTAGAGCGCTCTCGCATTCTGTCGTTCAGCTCATGACTGAAAAATGTAAATTTCCCCCGCCCACTTTCTTTAGCCAGATACATTGCCATATCAGCGTGCTTCAGCAACGTATCAGCATCACGTCCATCATCGGGAAAAAGTGCAATACCGATGCTGGTACCAATATAGAGATCCCTTCCGGCAACCTGAAACGGATGCGTTATTGTACTTATTATTTTGGAGGCAACCCGTGCTGCCTGTCTGCTGCCTTCAATTGAGCTGAGAATTACGACAAACTCATCTCCTCCCTGACGCGCAACAGTATCAGCACCACGAATATTCTCTTTCAGGCGATATGCAACCTGTTTCAACAATTCATCTCCGGCTGCATGCCCCAGGCTGTCATTAATAGACTTGAACCGGTCAAGATCAAGAAACAGTACAGCAAATTTCTTTTCATTCCGGTTCGTCTGAGAAAGGATCTGGTGCAAACGGTCCTGAAGAAGAACCCTGTTGGGAAGACCGGTTAAACTGTCATAGTAGGCAAGTTGGTGAATGCTATATTCTGCTTCTTTTTGCTCGGTAATGTCGCGTCCGATACAAATGTAGCCACTTGCTGCATCACCTTGATCAGCAAGAGCCTTTAATGACCAACCGTAGCAACGAGCCCCCTGCGCAGTTTGCAGTGTTATCTCTTCATAGCAGGCCTGCTGACGGCAATTTTTTTGGTGAAGCCTTTCCAAAAATTCTGCCTGTTTATCACCTGCCACATATGTAAAAAAGGATTGTCCTGAAACGTCAGACTCTGTAACACCAAATATCTTGGAAAAAGAAGGGCTTGCGAATTGAATGATCCCGTGTAGATCAATCTTGAGCACCAGGTCGCTTTGATGCTCAAGCAGTACTCTATAGCGCGCCTCACTCATTCGAAGCGCCTGCTCAACCGCTTTGTGCTTGCTGATATCATACAGTGCAACAATCACCCCTGAAAAGCTGGGGCGCACCAGACGACGCAACTCAATCTGCAAAGTCTGATTTTCGCCGTTTTGACATTCACGGCAGACCTCACTGCTCCGCTCGCCTGAGTTACTCATCAACAGCATTGTTATCTGGCTACAAAGCCAAGGGGGAATCTGAGATGACGTTGAAGTCCAACTCAACAGATTTCGTGCGGCACTGTTAACGGTGGCGGATTCAGGATTTACATCATAAAAAAAGAGGAGCGGAACCGGTACATCTTCAAGGACATCACCGATCAGTGAGCCAAGACATGAAGTGCTTAACAGCGCAACCAACTGCTGCAGGTGATCCACACTTTTCTCAAATCGGCCTGCTACGGATTCAGAGGAGCAGGCCTGGCCTTCTTCCCCACTACCCTCAAACAGCAATCCACTTGCTTTGTTACAAGACCCATTATTAAAAAACTCACCCACACACGCCTCGTTATTTTCCGCAATCAGGCAATTTGGAGTTTTGCTAGCAGATGCTGTCGATCATACGGTACGTCTCGCTCATTATCCCATTAAAGTCATCACATTGACGGTAAATGTAATTTCTTAGAGCAACAAACGAATTCACATCAATACTGCTGATCTGAACGCCAATACCACCACCTTCATCAAGTCTGACTACCCGCGCATTGGCGTTGATCACCTGAGGCTGCTGATCAAAAAGAGTGACCCGTAAAGGCTGATGCAATGGGATTGATCTTGAACTGCGCATATAGAAACCCTGCAGGCTGACATTCTCGGTAACGCCTTGAATGGTTTGCCCACCAAAACTGACTGTAGCATGGGTTGCAACCTTAATCCGTGTAAAGCACCGAGCGCCCATTTTCCCCCCGTTGACCAGCTTTTTTTTACAGTGAAATGAACTTAGACACTTTTATGCAAGTCTGGTACCGTTCACGGCAAATAGTCACCAAAGATCCCACCTCATATAACAAACAACATAACCTGCTAAAATTATATTGGTTATTGAGTGTGACACAATACACAAGGCAAGACTTCTGGTTTTATACAAGAGAAGATTGTACGCCAGTCCGGCAGCTATTCCGGCAAGTATCAGATGGTGTTCAAAGCCAAAGAGAATAATTGTAATCAGAAAGGATGAAGGTGTGTAGGTACCAAGCGGAACACTCTCAAAATCTACATCAATAAGGTACCGTAATAGAAATGATCGCCAAAACAGTTCTTCCATTATTGGCACAATGATAGAAGCTCCGATAATCCTCACTAT
>JAJTBI010000040.1 GCA_021286935.1 Geobacteraceae bacterium | reverse complement strand
CCTACCTGACGGCTTATCTGACGCAGGCGACCGGTAAAATCAGCCACCGCCCGACGGCCATCCCACTGGCTGTAGGTAAAGCCGATCAGGTCTGAAAGCTGATGATCACGGAAGAAGATCCCCAGATCCCCCTTGGCAGTGCTAAAACGCCAGGGGTGGTAGAGCCGTTCATGGTGCTCACCCAGGCCGCCATCCAGCGAACGGGCCAGTACCTCTTCATCGGTTGCCACCCACTCCAGACCGCAGTCACGAATCAGCTGCAGCACCTCATCGCTGACCGAGCCTTCCGAAGGCCACATGCCCCGTGGCGTAATGCCAAAGATCTCCTGAAAATAGCGCAGGCCATGGCAGATCTGGGCACGGGCATCTTCGGGGTGGCGGAAGCGCTCCTGGGGCAGGGTTACACGGGGCATCGCCTCCCGTGCCAGTTGGGTATCACATAGCAGAGGCAGGATCGGGTGAAAGTAGGGGGTGACCGATAGCTCAATCTGTCCTGATGCATGCAGCCGTTTGTAGAGCGGCACAATCTCGTTCAATAGCTTGCGCTGGGTGGCAAACAGCAGCGCCCGGTCTTCTGCCGTGTAGCCCTGCCCCTTGGCCAGTAGCTCCTGAAAAACCGGAAAACGTCGCCGGGCCGCCTCGCCGGTCCAGGCCAGAAAGAAGCAGACCTGCAGGTCCTGCAGGTCCTGATGGCTAAAATGCCTGACCCGCTCCCGTACGGCACCGGGTTTGCCTTCACCTGCCATGTAGAGCAGTTCAAGGTAGCGACGGTGCGGCTCGATCATCCGCTGCCGGTTGGCAGAAAAGAAATTCTCCAGCAGGAAGATCCGGTCTTCTTCCGACATGTCTGCCGGATTCATCTGGCCCTTGATCAGGAACGGGTCTACCGCCGTACCGGCGGCGTAGTCCAGCAATTGTTCCACCAGCGACGGCACAATATTAAACACCGCCCGCGCCCCTGGTGTATCCTCCACAATGGCCGGCATGTCATAGTAATCCTTGATGGCATGCAGGTAGGTCCAGGGCAGGGCGTACTCCCCCTTGACCGGGTCCTTGTAGTACGGCTGATGCATATGCCAGAGGAATATGACGTCAATCGGCGCAGTCATGGCAGGCTATTCCAACTCCTTTTTCCACTTTTCAACTTTTTTCCGATAGTCATCCAGCAGCTTACCAGCGGTCTTTTCGTCCTTGGCCTCGGCAAAGATATGCACAAAGGAGCTGTACTGGTCCGGTAGTACCAGTGCCCAATCATTATCAAACTGGACCTTGATGCCGTCGATGAACGAGGCTTCCTGCTCCAGAGAATCCTCGCTCATCTTGCGCATGATCCCTCCCTTCATTTCAAAGGGGCAGGGGATGCTGGTCTGCAGGAAGGAACGTTTGGGAGCTTCTTCAAGGACCCGTGAAAACGGCACGCCAACCGTTGCCCCCAGTTCCACCAGTTTGGCAATGGCGTACATGCCGTCAAAGGCTGCCTGGAAGCGGGGGAAGGCAAAACGGCCATCCGGGGATGCAGCCAGGATAACCTCGGATGACGAGGCTGCCTCCAACATGGCCCGGTCGCTGCTTTTGGTACGGGTGACGCCGCACTTTTTCTTGAGTGCCATCTGCTCGATAGTTGACGGTGCCTGTACCGGCACCGCAATGGTGCCCCGCTGGTCGGTCTTGAGCTGCAGGGCAATCATCAGGGTCAGCAGCTGAATCCCGTCGTAGATGGTGCCGGTTTCATCCAGCAGGGTAATGGATTCAACTGCCGGCTCAAGCCAGAAACCGGCCTGGGCCCCCAGGGAGCTGACAATGGCTGAGAGCTGCCTGAGCCCTTCCTGTTTGGGCTTGGGAACGCAGCCGCCACGGCCATCATCAACATAGGCGTTCAGGGCGATCACATTACACCCCAGCTCATTCAGTAGCATCGGCAGCACCTGACTGGCCGGTGAGTAGTTGAAATCCACCACTACGGTCCAGGCAGCCTTGCGGCAGGTTTCTACATTCAGGGCCCGCAGGTAGCCTTCACGATAAAAATCAATTGCCTGAGGGATATCAATCAAGGCACCCGGTTCTGTGTGGTGGGCACGCCGGAAGTTTTCCTTGAAGAAGATCCGCTCCAGGTTCTTGGCCATGTTGCTGGAAAAATCCAGGCCATCGCCATCCAGAAAGATGATTTCCATTGAAGCTGGATCTTCGCTGGATTGGCGGAAGTGGAAGCCGCCCACTTCGCCAAAGGTCTTCAGCTTATAGCGGATCAACGGCAGCGAGGTCATGGTCATATCCCGCACATTGACCCCGGCTGACAGCAGACCACCGACAAAGCAGCGCTTCAGCATCCGTGATGAACGGTTGGCATCCCTGCCGCCCAGCACATAGCTGCCTTTGGGCAGGGTGGTACCATAGGCGCAACCCAGCTTGGCAACAAATTCAGGGGTCAGCTCCACGTTGGAGAGCCCCTTGATGATCGCCCCTTCAAAGAGTGATTTCTTCCACTTTTCACCCCAGATCAGGTTGGCCGTTACGGTGGAGCCTGCCTCAATCATCTTGCGGGGCCAGATCTTGACATCGGCCTTGATCTTGACATCGTCGCCGATGGAGGTGTCATCGGCCACGATCACCCCTTCATCCAGTACTGCATTCTGGCCCACCCGGACATTGGCGCAGATCACGCTGTCGGTAACCTTTGCCCCTTTTTTGACATAGGCGTTGTCCCACAGCACGCAACGGTTCAGCTTGACCCCTGCTTCAATGGTACAGTTGCGGCCAATTACCGAATCCTTGATCTGGACCTCGCCCCGGATCTGGGAGTTATCGCCGATCACCACGGTGCCAGACAGGCCCGAGGCATCCTCAAGGGTCACATCAGCGCCGACCCGCAGGTCTTTGCCCACAAAATCCTGTTTTTCCTCATCTATCTTCAGGTTGACCTTGCCTTTGAAGATGTCGTGATAGGCCTCCCGGTAGGAATCGGTATTGCCGATGTCGCGCCAGTACCCCTTGGCAGCATAGCCGAACAGCGGATCACTGTTCTGCAGCATCAACGGAAACAGGTCCTGGGAAAAATCGAAGTTTTCTCCCTTGGGGATGTAGTTGAAGATCTCCGGCTCCAGCACATAAATGCCGGTGTTGATGGTATCCGAGATCACCTCGCCCCAGCCCGGTTTCTCCAGAAACTGGGTGATCCGTTTTTCCTTATCCGTGATCACCACACCAAACTGCAGTGGGTCTTTGACCGAGGTCAGGGTAATCGTAGCCATCGCCTTGTTATCCGCATGAAAATCAAGCACCTTTTTCAGGTTGAAGTCAGTCAGCAGATCACCGGAGATGACCAGAAAACGCTCGTCCAGATACTTTTCTGCAGCCTTGACCGCCCCGGCGGTACCCATATCCTCAATCGGGGTGACATAGGTGATCTTGACCCCGAAATCTGAACCGTCCCGGAAAAATTTCTTGATCACTTCAGGCTGGTGATACAGCAGCATCACCAGATCAGTGATGTCATGTTTCTTGAGCAGTTCAACGATATGCAGCATGATCGGCCGGTTAAAGAGCGGAATCATCGGTTTGGGCATGCTGCTGGTGAGGGGTTGGATGCGGGTGCCGAAACCGCCGGCCATAATCACAGCTTTCATGAAATGTGCCTCCTTACGGTATTAAAAATCATCACATGGAATACCAAGCCCAATCCATTAAGGCCAAGGAGAGAGCGAGGTGTCGGAAATCAAAAACAGACCTGGACGGATGTCTTACGTAAAATCAGCGCTACAGTCCTGATGCACGGCGCTGGGCCTTCTTGGCCAGTACCCGCTTGATCTCTTCTTTCAGTTCGGTCAGATCACCGGATTTAACCACATAGCTGTCTGCCAGCCAGGCGGAAAAATCATCCTTGTAGCAGGAAAAGGCAGAGCAGAGGATCACCGGCATATCGTGGCGTTCCTTAACGATCTTTTGCAGCAGTTCAATGCCGCTTTCGTTTTTGAGTTTGATGTCCAGTACAGCAAGATCAAAGCTCTGCTGTCCCAGTTTTTCAACGGCCTCGGCAATATTTGCCGCAGTCTCAACCGTATAGCCCTCATCGGTTAATTCTTCGCTGTACAGCAGCCGGATATTGGCTTCGTCGTCAACTACCAGCAATTTACTCATAGGGTTGTTCCTCCTTGCGGGTGGGAAGTTTAATGGTATAGGTAACCCCTCCCTCCGGCGGTGCCACCACCACCAGGGGGATATTCTGTTTGTCCAGCATACTGCGGCTTAGGGCCATGTTCAGGCCTGACCCCATCTCACAGGTTTCCGTAAAGGGAGTCAGTAGCGCCTCAAGTTCGTCCTCCGACAGGGTCCGGTTGCGATCCACAATCCGTACATTGACATGATCCCCCTCGACCCTGGTGCTGACATCAATGATGCCATTATACAAGCCGTCAATGGTGCTGAGCAGGATATTGCGGATGCAGTAGGTGGTCTGCTTGAAATCAATATAGACAGATGGCAGCTGTTCTCCGGCATGGAAGTGACAGGAGTAGTCCTGGGCAACGGCGCGTTCCTGTACATCACGCAGGGCGGACTCCACCAGTTGATTCGGATCCCAGAAATCGCAGGTCGGAAACAAGGCGTCGGAATAGGTCAGGATCTCTCCCAGCACCTCTTCCAGTTGGCGGGCCTCGGTTACGATGGATTCAATAAAGGTCCGTTTGGGGTCATTATCCGGGGTGTTTTTAAGGATACTGCGGGCAAACCCGCCAATCACCATCAGAGGGTTGCGAATGGAGTGGGCAATGCTGGAGGTAATCCGTCCCACCAGCGCCATCTTCTCCATCCTGACCAGCTGTTCCTGCTGTTCCTGCAACCGCAGGTTGGCGTGCTTCAGCTTATCCACCTCTTCCTGAACCCGCTCATACAGGGAGGCCCGTTCAATAGCGAAGGCAACCGGAAAGGTAAAGGTCTCAATTGACCGCATATCCTGCTCAGTAATGGTCCGGTGGGTGATGAAGTTGTCGGCAATAATCACCCCGACACGACGGTTGCGGGCAATTAACGGCAGTACCAGAAACGTATCCACACCCAGTAGACGGGCAAAATCAATATCCAGGTCCTGACGGTGGAAGGCGTCAGTGACCAGGACCGGCTTTCGCTCTTCTAAAGCGCGGGCAATGATATGCTGTTCATCATCTAAAGGAATGATCAGCCGTTCAAGGATGTCGTGAAACTTGTTCCGCTCAGCAGTCAGCTTGTCCTTTAGAAACAGCTGGGACAGCCCCTGCAGGTCTTGATCGCCCGATTCAATTTCCTGCCAAGTCTGGCCAGCTTCCTCTGCAGAACGGGGGCCAATGGCAAGGTGCCCTTTCAGGATGTGACGTTCTTTGTCCGCCAGCAGCAGAAAAGCCCGGTTCATACCAAATCCCTTGCCTGCAGTGATGGCGGTTAAGGCAACGGACAAGACCTCATCCAGATCAACCGAGCTCTGTAGCACAGAGCCCAATTCATGCAGGAAACGGACTTCAAGGGTTTTGGTATCAAGGAAGTTTGCCAGAGACTGGATCTGGGTTTTCTGACGGCGGTAATCTGCATGCAGGATGGAAAAGATAGGGGCCAGCGGGTGGCCACTGTCACGGAAGCGGGCCAAGTCACGCTTGAATTTCTCACATTCACAGCACTTCTCAAGGATACGACGGCTGCGGGACGAGAGGAGATCTTCATCCCCTTCGCCAATATTGGGGCAATCGCCCATGACAATGCTGTCGCGGTCCCAGCAGCATTCCCATTCTGTTATCGCGGTAATCTCCATTCGGCTGGCTCCGGCACCAAGCATACCACGGGAACGGCAAGGGTCAAGTGACAGGGACGTCGTGTTTACGCCCCCGTAGCATTATTTTACCTTCCAGGTTGTCCCTTGGGGTGTATCCAGTAACTGGATATCCCGTGACAGGAGATAGTCCCTGATCTCATCACTGCGTTTGAAATTCTTGCTTTTTCTGGCTTCTGCCCGCTCAACGATCAATCCTTCAATCTCTTCCGGGCAGATCTCCAGGTGTTGCGCCTTCTCTGCCTCACGGGCGGCTAACCAATCCGCAGGCCTGGTCAAAAATAGTCCCAACACCGTGCTGATCTCGGCCACACTGGCTTTGAGCTGTTCAAGGTCAGCGCGGGAAGCGCTGCTGGCACCTCCGCCCTCAGCCAGCAAACGGTTCAGGGTGCGAACAACATCAAAGAGGGTCCCCAAGGCCTGGGCGGTATTAAAATCATCATCCATCGCCTCTTTGAAGCGGGGCAGCAGGCCAGTCACTTTTTCTGCAAACTCTGCAGCAGAAGGCAGTGCTGCTGTTTCAACTGCCGGCTTTTCCAGTACTAGATCCAACGCGGCCAGGGCTTCGTAAATCCGGGAGAGACCGGCCTGAGCCTCCCGCAGATTCTGGTCAGAGTAATCCAGGGGAGAACGGTAGTGGGCCTGCAGGATAAAGAAACGCAGGGTCTCTGGATCAAACAGCTCCAGCACCTCACGGATAGTGAAGAAATTACCCAGTGACTTGCTCATCTTCTCACTGTTGATGTTCACAAAACCGTTGTGCAGCCAGTAGTTGACAAACCGGCAGCCATTGGCCCCCTCAGACTGGGCGATTTCGTTTTCATGGTGGGGAAAGACCAGGTCCTTGCCGCCGCCATGGATATCAAAGGAGGGGCCAAGAAAGCGCATGCTCATGGCGGAACACTCAATATGCCAGCCAGGCCGGCCAGCACCCCAGGGAGACTGCCAGAACGGTTCCCCCGGTTTCGAACCTTTCCAGAGTGCAAAATCCATCGGGTTGCGCTTACGCTCATCCACATCAACCCTGGCTCCGGCCAGCATATCATCAAGGTTGCGACCGGAAAGCTTCAGGTAGGTGGGAAAGGTTTCCACGGCAAAATAGACATCACCATCAACGGCGTAGGCGTGGCCGTTATCAATCAGACGTTGAATAATGCTGATGATATCGTCAATATGATCAGTTGCCTTGGGCTCAATGGTGGGACGCAGCATACCCAGACGATCCATATCCTCATCAAAGGTGGCGATATAACGATCAGCAATGGTGCGGTAATCAGTGCCTTCCTGGTTGGCCCGGTTGATGATCTTATCGTCTATGTCGGTGTAGTTGCGGACGTAGGTTACGTCGTAGCCGCTAAAACGCAGGTAGCGATAGATCATATCAAACACGATGCCGGCACGGGCATGACCGATATGGCAAAAGTCGTAGACCGTAACACCGCAGACATACATGCCGACCTTACCGGCAACACGGGGGACAAACGGTTCCTTCTCACCGGTAAAGGTGTTGTAGAGACGCAACGCCATAAAACACTCCAGAGATGCTGATTTTTGGCTACTTTGTCATGATTTTAGGCCGAAGGCAAGAGGTGAGCTCTTGCAGGTCGGCGCTGCAGAGTGATACAGTAAGCAGATAGAGGAGGATGGCATGGAGAAGATGCAGTACGAAGATCAGTTAAAACTGCTTGATCGCGGGGAGCCGGGAGAAATTCTCGATCTCCTGCTAAAGCTCTCCCAGAAGCGTCCCCATGATCTGCTATTCTTTAATTATTACAAAGAAGTACCCATTTCATCGGCTGCCGAGGTGCTGTATCTCTTTGGCGACACCCTGATCTGCCGTTCCAACCCGACCCAGACCCGCGCCTTGAAGGCCAGCCGCTACACGATTATACGTTCTCCCAAGCTTGCACACGATGTGTATGCCAGCGCAACCTATGATGCTGAGACCGACGAAATTACCCTGTCTGAATTTTCCTATGTTGACGTGCTGCCAGACCGCCGTAATACATTGCGGGTAAAGATTGGCGGGCTGTTTCAGGTGCCGGTTGAGGCAGGTACCACCACCTTTACTGCCAAACTGAAAGACCTCTCTTTGGGAGGTTGCGCCCTGGAGGTTCCTGGCAAAGAACTGCTGGGGAGTTTTACCTATTTCTATCTCAATATTTCATTTGTTCTGCAGGAACAGTCAACGCCCCAAAAACTGCGGGTTATGGCACGTTTGCTCCGTTTTGAAAGCGACGCTAACCCGTGCCGTTGCATCATGTTATTTGAGCATGATCGGCGCAGCGAAGATCTGATCGGCAGGTATATTGCCCAGCGTCAGGCCGAGATCATTCGAGAGTTGAAGGACTGACCGGAAACGAAACCATGGGTTCTCTTTCCTGTGCACTTTTTCTGCCTCAGATCCCTGACGCCGCGATCGTTGTTGACCGCCAAGCCCGGATTCTCCATTACAACCGGCGTGCCGAGCAGCTGTTCGGCTATGGTCCGGATGAACTGCAGGGACTTTCACTGCATGAACTGTTACCGCCGGATAAGCGTGAAAACCATGCAAAAGTGGTGGCCGGCTTCATGGACAGTCCGGCAAGCCGCCCTATGGGTAGTGGGCTGTCGTTTGTTGGCCAGCGCAAGGATGGCACTGTTTTCCCGGCAGACATCACCTTGGGTGCGATTGGGGCAGGACCTGATGTAATGGTCCTGGCCACCATTCGGGATGTTACGGCGCAAAAACAGGCTGAAACTGAACTGCAGCAGGCAAATCGGGCCATGCGCCTGCTTTCTGCCAGCAACCGTACCCTGCTGCGCAGTACCCGTGAGGATGAACAGTTGGCCCAGGTTTGTCGCATTGCGGTTGAGATTGGCGGGTATAGGCTGGCTTGGGTGGGCATTGCCCAGTTCGATGAGGAAAAATCAATCACCCCTGCAACCTACTATGGCGCTGAACAGGGATTTCTCAGCCAGGCCCGGATGAGCTGGGCTGAGGGCGAGCGCGGCACCAGTGCCATGAGCACCGCCATTCGTACCGGCACGATCCAGCTGCGCCAGGATATTCTCAATGACCCTCAACTTGCCCCCTGGCATGAAGATGCTCGCGCGAGGAACTATCAATCCGCCATCGCACTGCCGTTACGGTTGCAGGATGAAGTGATTGGTGCGCTGGCCATCTATGCGCCTGAGCCTCAGGCTTTTCACGAACAAGAGGTGGCTCTGCTGGAAGAGCTGGCCGATGACCTTGCCTTTGGCATCCAGAATCTGCGGATGCAACGTGCCCATGAAGATGCGCAGGCCCATGTCCAGCAACTGGCTTACTACGACCGTCTCACAGGATTGCCCAACCGGATTGCATTTACCGAGCAGTTTGACCGGGACCTGGCTGCAGCTGCCGCCGAAGGCCACACGATTTCGTTACTTCTGCTGGACCTGAATTATCTGCGGGAGATCAACGAGACCCATGGCCACTCGCTGGGAGATCAGGTTCTGGTGCGGGTCGCCGGGCAGCTACAACAGCTTTATGCAACAGCAGGTTTTATAGCGCGCTTTAGTGGCAACGACTTCACCATCATCTGTCCCAAGCTTGATCAGTTCGGTGCAGCAGCCTTGGGAGAAAAAATTCTTGCCACCATTTCAACCCCCTTCTACATGGCAGGCAATCGTTTTGTGATTGGGGGAAACATCGGCGTAGCGGTGTATCCCAGTGACGGTGATACCTCGGCGGAACTGCTCTCCAAGGTTGATCTGGCCATGACGCGGGCCAAAGAGACCGGTAACGGCTGTTGTTTCTACCGGCCAGAGATGGGACAACGTTTGGCTCGGACGCTTGAGCTGGCTCACCGGCTTGAACGGGCCATACATGACAATCAGCTGGAGCTGTATTACCAACCCCAGATTGCACTGCTTTCCGGAAAGATTGTGGGTGCTGAGGCCTTGCTTCGTTGGCATGAACCGGAGCTGGGCTGGATCAGTCCTGCTGAATTTATTCCGGTGGCCGAAGCACGGGGGATGATGATGGAGCTGGGGGGCTGGGTGCTGCGCACTGCCTGTCATCAGATACGCCAGTGGCAGGATAGTGGACTCTTCTGCCAGGGCAGGATTGCCATCAACGTTTCTGCCCGCCAACTGGATGATCCTGATTTTCCCGGCTTGATTGGTAGAATTCTCGAAGAGGCCGGTGTGCCAAGCAGCTGCCTGGAACTGGAGCTGACGGAAAGCGTCCTGATGACGGACCCCCAACAGGTGATCAGCATCCTGAGCGAATTAAAAGAGCAGGGATTTGCCCTGGCAATTGATGATTTTGGCACCGGCTATTCGTCTCTGGCTTACCTGAAGCGTTTTCCGGTGGATACCCTCAAGATTGATCAGACCTTTGTACGTGAGATGCTGCTGGACCAGAATGATCGGGCCATTGTTGCCACGATTATCGCCATGGCTCAACAGTTGGGGCTTACTACGGTTGCCGAGGGGGTGGAGTTTGAGGAACAACGCCAGATGCTCCAGGAGCTGGGTTGTGTGCTGGCTCAGGGGTTCCTCTTCAGTCGCCCTGAACCTTCGGATGAATTCACCCGCAAACGTCTAATCCAAAGAGATCAACCTGAAGGCAATCATTAACCACTGGCCACAAGCGGAAGAACCACCTGGAACTCTGCTCCGTCAGCAACATTGTGAACCTTCAAAATACCATCATGGTTCTGGATGATCCGGTTGACAATAGCCAGCCCAAGCCCGGTGCCATGGCGTTTGGTGGTAAAAAACGGCGTAAAGATCTTGCTGATAACATCTTCCGGAATGCCACCACCGCTATCTGAAAACGATACAACAGCACAGGTCTTCCCTCGCTCCTCTGCCGTCGAAAACACAATTTTCAATGCACCATCCCGATTTATCGCATCCTGAGCATTAACAATCAGGTTGATACATACCTGTTTCAGCTGGTTACTGTCACCCAGGACAATGCAGGGAGCCGCAGGTATGTTGGCTCTGAGCGTTATGTTGCGCTCTTCCAGTGACAGTGAGTAATCGGCCAGACAGCTCCTGACTATCTCTGCCAGATCGCATTCCTGATAACAGATGGTGGGCTTGCGCGAAAAGGTCAGGATATCTCCCAGAAGCCGTTCAAGTCGATGTGATTCACTGATAATGGTGTCCAGGCAGTGACGCTGGGAGGTGTTTTCCGGCAACATACGCCCCAAACGGGCTGCAAAGCCGCCAATGGTGATCAAAGGGGTCTTCAGTTCATGGGAAATTGAGGCTGCCATCTCGCCGATGGCAGCCAGGTGTGCGCCATGGATCAGGCGCTGACGGGCATCTCGCAGCTCGGCATGGGCCTCTTCAATATCACGATAGAGCCGGGTGTTTTCAATGGCCATGCCGGCCTGATTGGCAAACAGCTGCAATACCTGAAGCTGCTGGTCAGTAATCGGCTGGTTCTTGAAGGGGTTATCAACAATGATAATGCCGACCAGATTGTTACGAGTAACCAGGGGGACTGCAGCAAAGGAGCTGATATCAAACCGGGTAATGAAGTCACATTCCTGGCATTTCAGGCACTGCACATCCTCAATCCGGTAAAGACGACGATCATTCACCACATGGGAAACAATCTGACATCCTTCGGCAAGGTCAATCCTGGTCTTTCTGACTTTAGTGCAGAAATCAGACTGACGCTGGCTGGCCATGGCATCTTCATCAAGATCCCAGTAGCCACTCAGTGGATTGGACGGATCAGCGCCTACCAACTGTAGTCCGTCGGTGCCTTTACGACAGATGCCCAACATCCCCTGCAACGTGTTTGTTTTCTGATTGTAAAGAAACAGCATGGCACGGCAGAACAGGCCGTTTTCTTCGCAGACCAGCGTGGAAAGGATCAGGTGGAGCAGCTTGTTAAGCTGCATGGTGGAAAGCAGGGTGGTGCTGAATAAATAGAAAAGCTGAAGATCCTTCTGCGCTTGAAGGCCTTCAGAAACAGTTGCAGGGGATTCATTCGTGGTGGTGTCTGGCATGCGAATCCTGCGCTTTAATGCGGTATAAAACAGACCCGGTTAAACTGACCTAGTGACGTCTTTCTTTTTCTTCCGCTTCAATCTTACAATCAATACACTGGGTGGTTACCGGCCGGGCCTTCAGGCGGGCCTCACTGATCTCGGCACCGCAATCCTCACAAATACCGTAGGTCCCATCCTCAATCCGCTCCAACGCTTCTCGTACCTTGTTGGCCAGCTTGCGTTCACGGTCACGAATCCGCAGTTCAAAGGTACGGTCAGATTCCTGCGTGGCACGGTCGGTTGGATCAGGGAAGTGAGAGGCGTCATCACCCATCTCGTGTACCGTTTTATCTGCTTCTGACAGCAGCGCCTTCATCTCTTCCTGGAGCAGCTGACGAAATTGTTCAAGTTTCTCGGCGTCCATGGGTCTCCTCACATACAACGGCTATAATTGATCAATATTAAGTGCTTTGACGGATCAAGTCCAGTAAAAAGTATGTTACATTACAGCAGGAACTGCAGCACCTCCTGCACCGTGGCAACACCGTTCAGCTCAAGCCCGGCATCGGAGAGCCGCCGAAGATTCCCGGCAGGCAGAATACACTGCTTGAAACCAAGCTTTGTTGCCTCGCCCAGTCTCGGTTCCGGCTGATTAACGGCCCGCACCTCACCGGCCAGACCAACTTCGCCAAACACCACGGCACCGGCTGCAACCGGACGATCAAGATGACTTGAAGCCACTGCCAGCAGCATGGCCAGATCAGCAGCAGGTTCATTCAGCCGGGCGCCACCGGCCACATTCAGGAAGATATCCTGCCCTCCCAGGTGCAGTCCGGCCTTCTTTTCCAGCACGGCCACCAGCAACGCAAGGCGGTTGCTATCCACTCCGATGGTGGTCCGGCGGGGCGTGCCGTAGGCGCTGGGTGTCACCAGGGCCTGGATCTCCACCAGCAGGGTGCGGCTCCCTTCCAATGATGCCGTTACTACAGAACCGGGGGCATCAAGGGGACGCTCGGACAGGAACAGCTCAGACGGGTTGGCCACCTCGGCCAGACCGCCGGACTTCATCTCAAAGACACCGATCTCATTCGTGGAGCCAAAGCGGTTCTTGACTGCCCGCAGAATACGGTAGGGGTGGCCACGATCTCCCTCAAAATAGAGCACCGTATCCACCATATGTTCCAGCACCCGTGGCCCGGCAATGGCGCCATCCTTGGTAACGTGACCCACAATAAAGATCGGGATGCCGCTGCCCTTTGCCAGCAGCATCAGCCGGCCGGCAGATTCCCGTACCTGACTGACCGAGCCGGGGGCCGATTCCAGGGCCTGGGTCCAGACGGTCTGGATTGAGTCCACCACCACAGCCCGCGGCTTGAGTTTCTCCACCTGGGCCACGATCTCTTCCAGCCCGTTTTCCGCCAGCACCAGCAGCTGCCGACCGCTTACCCCCAGCCGCTCACCCCGCAACCGGGTCTGGGCCGCTGACTCCTCGCCGGACACATACAGCACCGCGCCATCAGCAGCCAAATGGTGCATGGCTTGCAGCAACAAGGTTGATTTACCGATGCCGGGATCACCGCCAATCAGTACCAGTGAACCGGGCACCAGACCGCCACCCAGCACCCTGTCCAGCTCACCAATGCCGCAGCCAAGCCGTACTTCAGCCTGGGGCGGTACCTCGCCGATCGGCAGGGCAACGCTCTTGGCCGGAAGCGGGCGGCCACTGCGACTGGCTGCGGCTGATGGCTGCTGCTCCTCCACCATACTGTTCCAGGCCCCGCAGTCTGGACATTTACCCAGCCACTTGGGGGACTGACAACCACATTGGCTGCAACTGAAAACGGTTTTTTGACGCACGTCATTACCTCCGGCGGCACGATCACTGCATATTCAATAGCAGCATCGGTACTCTAACAGAGCCGTTCAGCCCCCACAACCGCTGAATTGCAGCTTGTATACACAAATTTGCTTTGGTATACTTTGCGACCTTAAAAGCGACAGATGACTAATTAGTAGACATATGGATTAAAAGGAGAGTCAGATCATGATCGGCACCATTGAAATAAAAACCGGTATTCACTGGCTGGGGGCACAACATCCCGAGCTGCGGGTCTTTGATGACCTTTTCCCGACGGAACATGGCACCACCTACAACAGCTACCTGATTCAGGGCACAGACAAAATTGCTCTGATTGATACGGTCAAAGTCAAATTTGTTGATCAGTATCTGGACAAGGTCAAGTCACTGGTAGATCCGGCCAGGATCGATTACATCATCGTAAACCATGCCGAAGCTGACCACTCCGGTTCCCTCTCATTCCTGCTGGAACACTGCCCCAATGCCGTCGTGGTCTCCACCCAGGCAGCCAAAAACTTTGTGGGCAACATGATCCACAAGCCGTTCCAGTCCAAAACCGTCAAGGACGGTGAGACCATTGATCTGGGCGGCCGTACCCTGCGCTTTATCATGGCCCCCTTCCTGCACTGGCCGGACACCATGTTTACCCGGCTGGAAGAAGAGAAGATCATGTTTACCTGTGACGCCTTTGGCGCTCACTACTGCAATACCCGCAGCATCTTTAACGATGAGATTGAGGACTTTACCTCGGCCCGAGAATTCTACTTTGACTGCCTGATGCGCCCCTTCAAGGACAAGGTGCTGGCTGCCATAGAAAAGATCCGCCATGATGTGATCGACATGATCTGCCCCAGCCATGGTCCGATTGTCCGTAAGGATCCCTGGCGGGTGATTGAGCAGTATGAGAACTGGAGCAAGCCCAAGTCCTTTGGCAAAAAGGTGCTGGTGTTCTACATCTCTCCCCATGGCAGCACCGAAAAAATGGCTCAGGCCCTGGTTGCAGGGGCTGCACGGGATGAGATCGAGGTGGCCAGCCATCACATTGTCGGTTTGAGCGATAATGAACTGCGTGATCTGATGGAAGAAGCGGATGCTCTGGTCTTCGGCGTGCCCACCATCAACCGGGATGTGCCCAAGCCGATGTGGGATCTGCTGGCCTACCTGAGCACCATCAAGCTCAAGACCAATCTGGCAGCGGTCTTTGGCAGTTACGGCTGGAGCGGCGAGGCCTGCAAGATGGTGGAAGAACGTCTGAAGGGAATGGGGTTCAAACTGGTGGCCGACCCTTTGCGGGCAGTCTTTACGCCAACGGCTGATCTGCTTGAGCAATGCAAGGCTTTAGGTGCATCGGTATCTGAAGAGGTGGCAAAGAGGTAATTGTTTGTAGGGGCACGGCGTGCCGTGCCCCTACGTTTCTCCCCACCGTTTGAACAGTGTATGCTCCACTCCCAACTGATCCAGCAGCTTGCCCACCACAAAATCCACTAAATCGTCCAAGGTTTCCGGCTTTTGATAGAAACCGGGCATGGCCGGAATGATCCGCGCACCGCACTGAGAAAGTTTCAGTAGATTTTCAAGATGGATGGTGGAAAACGGCGTCTCCCGTGGCAGCAACAGCAACGGGCGATGTTCCTTCAGCATCACATCTGCTGCCCGTTCGATCAGATTGCCGGAGATACCGGCGGCTATCCGGCCGACGGTCCCCATGCTGCAGGGGGCGATCACCATCGCATCCGGCGCAGCCGACCCACTGGCCTCCGGCGCCCAGAGGTCAGTGGCGGCCCGGATGGTCAGGTCAGCATCAGGCTGGCCCCAGCGCTGTTTTAAAGCATCAGCAACGTTCAGTTCAACACCGGTCTCATAACGGCAGACCTCCAGCCCGCTCTCGCTTGCTACCAGCGTTACCTGGTGGCCACCCCGTAGCAGCTCTTCCAGTAGACGCAGACCATAAATACTGCCCGATGCTCCGGTTATAGCCAGCAGGATTTTCATAAAATTCCCCAATCAGACAGCCTTGCTTATCTGATTAAACGGTCGAAGTTTCACCTGAACACCACAAAGATCTTGGCAATGAAAAAGTCGCACATCAGCACCAGCACTGAAGAGAGCACCACGGCCCGTTTGGCAGCCGCGCCCACCCCTTCGGCACCTCCGCCGGTGTTGAGGCCGGTCTGGCATGCGATCATGGTAATCAGGAAGGCAAAGACCAGCGGTTTGGTAACCCCTTCCAGGTAATCCAGCGGCACCATGAACTGGGTAAAGGTGGAGAGATACATGATCGGACTGATGCTGTAACCTGAGGCAATCAGGTACCCGCCCAGCATGGAGACGGCATCGGTGATAATCGTCAGCAGCGGCAGGGCCACCAACATCGCCTTCAGGCGGGGGGTCACCAGGCGTTGGATGATATCGGTACCTTCCACCCGCATGGCATCCACCTGCTCTGTCACCACCATGGTGCCCAGCTCGGCGGTGATGGCAGACCCAACCCGGCCGGCCACCATCAGGGCCGCCAGTACCGGCCCCAGCTCCTTGATCATGGTGACCGCCACCATGCCGCCCACATAGCTGGTGGCAGCAAACGGCTTAAGCTGGATCAAGGCCTGCAGGGCCATGACCATGCCGGTAAACAGACCGGTCAGTACGCAGATAAAGAGCGACGAAAAACCCAGCTTGTCAAACTGAATTGCAAAATCACGGTAGTAATACGGTTTGTGAAAGATACGGACAAAGGCCTGCCATGCCAGGAAGAAGAATGCCTGAAACCGGGCAAAAAACTGCAGCATCCCTTGATCAATGGCAGACAGTTTGATCATCCCTGTAACACCGCTTCAACTGCCTGGGCTGCATCGTCAAGGAAGAGAAACTCCAGCTCGTTGCGCACATTATCCGGGATATCTTCCAGGTCATCACGGTTACGGGTGGGGGCCAGCACTGTTTTCACTCCGGCCCGGTGGGCTGCCAGTACTTTTTCCTTCAGGCCGCCAATGGCCAGCACCCGTCCGGTCAGGGTTATTTCTCCGGTCATGGCCACGGTGCGGCGGGCCGGTTTACCGGTCAACAGAGAAACCAGGGCCGTGACTATGGTGACCCCGGCAGAGGGGCCATCCTTGGGGATGGCACCGGAAGGGACATGGATATGAATGGTGCTGTTTTCAAAGGCATCTGTTGCAATACCGAATTCAGACGCATGAGCCTGCACATAGGACAGGGCCGCACGGGCTGATTCCTTCATCACATCCCCCAGCGAGCCGGTCAGAATCAGCTCTGACTTGCCTGCCATGCTGGTGGCTTCAATAAACAGGATGTCGCCGCCGGTCTCCGTCCAGGCCAGGCCGGTCACTACCCCCACCCGGTCAGATTCAGCCGCCACTTCATCATGAAACTTGCGCGGCCCCAACAGCTCTGCCACCAGTTCAGGGGTGATTTCAGCCCGCAGTTCCTTGCCCTGGGTGATCTCTTTGGCCAGCTTGCGCAGCACCTGGGCAACCGTGCGCTGCAGGTTGCGCACTCCGGCCTCACGGGTGTAGTCGCGGATCAACTTCTTCAGCCCTTCTTCAGTAAAGACGGGCGGTGTCTTGGCCAGACCGTTTTCCTCAATCTCACGGGGGATGATAAAGCGGTTGGCAATATGCTGTTTTTCCTCACTGGAGTAGCCAGCCAGCCGGATGATCTCCATCCGGTCCTTCAACGGACCGGGGATCGGGTCCATCTGGTTGGCCGTGGTAATGAACATGACCTTGGAGAGGTCAAACGGCACATCCAGGTAGTGATCCTGAAAGGAGAAGTTCTGTTCTGGATCCAGCACCTCCAGCAGTGCTGAAGAAGGGTCGCCGCGGAAGTCATGGGACAACTTGTCGATCTCATCCAGCATCATCACCGGATTGTTGGAACCGCAACGGTAGATCTCTTTGATGATCCGCCCCGGCAGGGCGCCGATATAGGTGCGGCGATGACCACGAATTTCGGCCTCATCCCGTACTCCACCCAATGAAACCCGCACAAACTTGCGCCCCAGTGAACGGGCAATGGAGCGGCCAAGCGAGGTTTTGCCCACCCCCGGAGGCCCAACAAAGCAGAGCACCGGCCCCTTCATGGTATCTTTCAAAGAACGTACTGCCAGAAATTCTAGTATCCGCTCCTTGACCTTTTTCAGGTTGTAATGGTCTTCATCAAGCACCTGTTCTGCCTTGACAATATCCAGAGAGTCTTCAGTCGAAATACTCCAAGGCATACCAGCCAGATAATCCAGGTAGGTACGGCTGACATTGTACTCCGGCGAGGCCTGGTTGATCTTCTCCAGCCGCTTCAGCTCTTTGAGGGCGATCTTGCGCACCTCCTCCGGCATCTCAGCTTCGTCAATCCGCTTGCGCAGGTCAGCCACATCAGCATTGCGGGGATCTTCCTCTCCCAGCTCCTCCTGAATCTGCTTCATCTGCTCCCGCAGCAGATAATCCTTCTGGTTTTTGCCGACCCGCTTGTTCAGCTCGGTCTTCATTTCACCATGCACCTGCAGCTTCTGCACCTCGTTGGTCAGGTGGACATAGACCTTTTTCAGCCGCTCCAGCGGATCAACCGTCTCCAGCAACTCCTGCAGATCAGACTGGGGCAGGTTGACATACAACGCCACCAGGTCAGACAAACGGGCCGGATTGTCGATGTAATCGATCATCTTCATCACATCATCCGGCAACGGCTTGCCGTAGGAGAGGGATATTTTTAGCAGGCCGATAAGTGACTGTACCAACGCCTCGGATACCAGCCCCTTTTCAGCAAACTCCCGTACCACTGCCGCCTGCACCAGCGGATAAGGCGCGACCCGCTCCAACTCAATCAGGCGGATCCGGTTGATCCCTTCCAGGGTCACCTTAAAACGACCACCGGAGACCTTCTTGATCTGGGTTACCCGGCAGACGGTACCAATCTCATGCAGGGTTGCCAAGATATCAGTTCCCTGCGGCTCTTTGCGGGGAAACGACACCGCGACAAAACCGTCGTACTGGTCCTGGGCAGCACGGAACAGGGCCAGCTCCGGCTCATCCAGGTAGAGCGGAAACACCATGTAGGGAAAGGCCACCATATCCTTCAGCGGATAGAGCGGCAGGATTGCAGGTATGGTCAATTCATTATGGGGCATCTGGTTTCTTTCTTTGCATCAGTAAAATTCAGGGGATAGATAGTAGCATGACAGCCGGCAATCTTCAATCAGGTGTTCCGCCCCTGTTGCACCTGTACCCGAACCGTTTGCACCCTTTGGGCAGTGCCGCCCAGCTCCCGGTACAACCGGGCCAGAAAGCGGACGGTGACCAGGCGGTGCAGGGTTGCCTGGGTCATCCGGTACAGCCAGCGCCGGACAACTGAAGGACGTGGCGAACCGAGCAGCAGCGGACAGTAATCAGACAGTCGCAGGGTCACCCTGACCAGGTTGTCAGGCCTTGTTTCACAGCTAAAGGCAAGCTCTCCGCGGTCACACTGATCCCGCTGTACCAGCAGGCCGCCGCAGATCCGCAGGGCAAGCCAATTACCTTTCTGCTCAGGACTGAGGAAACAGAGCAGGGGAACACGGCCAAGCAGCCTGAAAGCGATCCCTTCTGCCGTCACCCGTGGTTGAATCAGCCCCCAGGTCATCCGCCTGATTGCCTCCAGATAGGTTTCCAGCAGGCGCTGCGGAGTCATCCCTGTGGCAAGCTCTGGCGGCAGATCGGTCCATTGGATTGAGAAGACTGAATTGTCCTCCACCAGCACCTGCTGACAGGCAATCTGTAATTCCGTTTCCATTTCAAGGCCCTATCTTCGTTGGTTCGTCTTCGGTTCCTCAACGTACTGCGTGTACGCCTGCGTCGCCGAATTCCTCACCGCCTTGATAAGCATCCTTGAACTGTAACCGGAATAGCGGGCTTCTGACAGGCATGAAAACAGTGTGCCACACAAACTGCCCACTTGCCAGCGCCGTAATTTATGGCACAATGCTGAGCATGGATATTACGGATCAACCTATCATACTGGTTACTGGCGCAAGCGGCTTCATCGGTCGCAGGCTGGTGTCGGAGCTGCTGCATCGCGGCTATCGGGTGCGCTGTATGGACCGCCGCCCGGTGGACTGCCCGGATGGTGCTGAACAGGTGCTGGCTGATCTGCTGCAACCGGAAAGCCTTAAACCGGCGCTTGCAGAGGTGCATACCGCCTACTATCTGGTGCACTCCATGGGGCAGGGCAAAGGTGATTTTGCCGACAAAGACCGTCAGGCAGCCCGTAATTTCACTGTTGCTGCCGATGCTGCCGGTATCAAGCGGGTGATCTATTTGGGGGGATTGGGAGAGACCGGCGACAACCTCTCTCACCACTTGGCCAGCCGCCTGGAAGTGGCCCATATTCTGCAGACCGGCAGTTTCAGCACCACCTTTCTGCGGGCTGCCGTCATCATCGGTTACGGTGGCGCCTCCTATGAGATGGTGCACAGCCTGGTGCAACGGCTACCAATAATGATCACCCCCCGCTGGGTCAGTACCCGCAACCAGCCGATTGCCGTGGCGGATGTGATCGCCTATCTGGTCGGTTGTCTGGAGGAACCCAAAACAGCCGGCGAGACCTTTGATATTGGTGGCCCAGAGATTATGACCTACAAGGAGATGATGGAACGGTTTGCCGCGCTGGAAGGGAAGCGGCTCTGGATCATTCCGGTGCCAGTGCTGACGCCAAAGCTCTCCTCCTACTGGGTGGGACTGGTAACGCCAGTCAAATCAGCCATTGCCATTGCCCTGATCGAAGGACTGAAAAACGAGGTAATCTGCCGGGACAACCGGATACGAGAGCTGCTGCCGATCCGCTTGACCCCTTATGATGACGCCATACGAACGGCCTTGGCCGAACAAGATACAGGAGGTGTTTTATGAAAAAAATTGGTGTGGTACTTTCAGGTTGCGGTTTTCGTGACGGCAGTGAGATCCACGAGGCGGTCTGTACCCTGCTGGCCATTGACCAGGCTGGTTGTGAGGCGGTCTGTATGGCCCCGGACATAGAGTTGAGTGAGATGAACCACTGCAGCATGGAACTGACCGGCGCCAAACGCAAGGTGCTGGTTGAATCAGCCCGGATTGCCCGTGGCAACATCAAAAATATCACGGAAGTGAAGGCCGTTGATCTGGATGCCCTGGTTTTTCCCGGCGGCTTTGGCGCTGCCCTTAACCTGTGCGATTTTGGTCAAAAAGGGGCAGCGGCTTCGGTTAACCCGGAAGTTGCCCGCCTGACACGGGAGATCCATGCCGCCAGGAAGCCGATTGGCGCCATCTGCATCGCACCGGCCTTGATCGCTGCCATTCTTGGCAAAGAGGCTGCGCCGACCTTGACCATCGGCACTGACCCAGGCACTGCTGCAGAGGTAGAAAAAACCGGAGCAAAACATCAGAACTGCCCGGCAAACGATATTGTGATCGATCAGGCTAACAAAATTATCTCCACGCCTGCGTACATGCTGGCTGGACGGATCTCAGAGGTGTATGAAGGGATTGGAAAGTGCGTCAAGGCCGTGGTTGAGATGGCGTAGGCAGTAAATAGAAAGAGGGGGGCCTATTCGTGGCACCCCCTCTTTTAAACAGTACGACTATTTTGAGTACAGCACAGCAACAATCCTGGCTTTTTGATCACCTACCGATACTAGACCGTGGGGTTCGCTGGAGTCATAATAGACGCTGTCGCCGCTCTTTACCCGGTGGATTTCATTGCCGTAGTGCAGATCAATCTCCCCTTCCAGCACATACAGAAACTCTTCCTCACCTTCATGACGGAAAAAAAGTTTGTCATCCCAGGTAGAGTTTTTGACCTCCACCAGAAACGGTTCCATATGTTTCTGGCGCATGCCGTGGGCCAGGGAGTGGTAGGTGTAGGGCCGGTTTTCCGCGTTGACCGCCTGACGCTGCAGATCAGGTCGCAGATCATCACCCCGGGTCAGTACCAGCCGCTGGCGGTTCCCCTCATCTTCAAAAAAGAAGTGGATATCAACCTTCAGGCCACGGGATATTTTCAGCAAGGTAGCCAGGGGAGGCACCACCTGTTCATTTTCAATCTGGGACAGTAGCGGCTTGGAGAGACCGGTTAACTCGGATAATTCCTGCAGGGTCAAACGTCGTTGTTGGCGTTGCCCACGAATTTTTTCGCCAATCCGGAACTCCTTGATTTGTGCCTTGATATCCGTCACCGTATGCCTCCTGAATGCCGCCGTTGCCGTGTCTGGTCAACCGGTTGACAGCCAGCAATCTTTAGGCTAGCCTAACCCTGTTCTACGACACAGATGTTGTTCTGTATACATTTCATTCAGTAAGGTTGTCAATATGATGAGAGATCTGTTTCGCCTGTTTCTCGTGATTTTCGTCATTGGCGTACTTGGTGCCTGCTCCTCTTCCAAGGATGAACCACTCTTTTTCAAGTCCAAGCGTCCTGCTGCTGAAGCAGAACCGCCGGTCAAGGATGTACCGGCTGATATCCTGTCCACCCAGCGTGCCTTTAGCCAGGTATCCAAAAAGGTCACCCCGATTGTGGTCAATATTTCAACCATCAGTCGTAAAAAACTGGTCCGTCCTTTTCCTGACATGCCCCCTTTGTTTGAAGAGTTTTTTGGTGGCGCTCCCCAAGCCCGACGCGACAAAAGTCTGGGGTCAGGCTTTATCATCAGCCGTGACGGTTTCATTGTCACCAACGAACATGTGGTTCGGGATGCGGAGAGTATCCGGGTCAAGCTCTCCAACGACAAGGTTTATGAGGCGAGAGTCGTGGGGGGTGATCCCAAGACCGACATTGCCGTGATCAAAATCAATGCAACCGATCTGCCGGTGGCGGTGCTGGGGGATTCGGACCGGATCGAGGTGGGCCAATGGGCCATTGCCATCGGCAACCCCTTTGGCCTGGAACGTTCCATGACCGTCGGTGTTATTTCCGCTACAGGACGCTCCAACGTGGGGATTGAGAGTATTGAGAACTTTATCCAGACCGATGCCTCGATTAATCCGGGTAACTCCGGCGGCCCGCTGCTGAATATCCATGGCGAGGTGGTGGGGATTAACACCGCCATTGTGGCAGCCGGACAGGGGATCGGCTTTGCCATCCCCACCAACATGGCCCGTCCGATTATCAGCCAGCTGGTTGAAAAGGGCAAGGTGACCCGTGCCTGGCTGGGGGTCAGTATCAAGCCGGTCAGCGAAGATGATGCCCGCTCTCTGGGGCTGCCCAAGCCGGTTGGTGTCTTGATTGCCGGTGTGCAGGGGGATGGCCCGGCAGCAAAGGCAGGCATACGCGCTGGCGATATCGTACTTGTGCTTGGCGGCACTGAAGTGCGCGATCCCTCCCATCTGCAGCAGCTGGTGGCGGTCACCCGTATTGGTGCTACGTTGCCGGTGGTGGTGTTGCGCGATGGCCGCAAGGTGACGGTAACCGTTAAGCCAGGCAATGCAGATAATGCTGCCTCAGCACGTCGGATTGATGAGGACGAGGGTGTACGTTAAGCCATTTGATTTACTTTGCGCTAAAACTACGCTAGAGTAGCAAAATGTTTGGATGACTTCCCTCCGAAAGGAAGAATCATGAATATCCTCACCACCAAGGAACAGGCGGCACGTCTGGCACGGGCCATTATCTCCGATGTGGCGATCTACAATCAGGAGAAGGTGGAAAGCGGCATTAAAAATGACAATATCTTCGATGTGTTGGCTGAAGAGATCGAAGAAGGACGCCAACATTTCTATTCCCGTGTCGCACCTGAGCTGGACCCGGAGCGGATGTTTGACCTGACCCTGGTGGATATCCTGATCAAACGGGCCGGTAAGATTGAATCAGCCATCTGGTAGCGTTTAAACCAACCTGTATATACTTAAAAGAGGCGTGTCCTGGTGGCGCGCCTCTTCTGTTTGGAGTTTCTGTGGAAACAACTCATTATTGCATTGAGGTGCCGATTGAAGCAGCCGGACAACGGCTGGATGCCTTTCTGACCACCCAACTATCAGATCTGAGCCGTGCTGCAGTGCAACGACTGATTGACGATGGCCAGGTGCTGCTGGCCGAGGGAAAGCCACGGTCATCAATGAAGCTGGCTGGTGGCGAGCAGATCACGGTGGAGATACCACCACCGGCGCCGGCCGTGCCGCTGGCAGAACAGATCCCCCTGGATGTTCTGTATGAAGACCATGACCTGATCGTGATCAACAAACCGGCCGGCATGACCGTCCATCCCGGTGCAGGAGTGGATTCCGGCACCCTGGTGAACGCTCTGCTGGGCCACTGCACTGACCTGTCCGGCATTGGCGGCGAGATCAGGCCCGGCATTGTGCACCGCCTGGATAAAGGCACCTCCGGTGTGCTGGTGGCTGCCAAGAATGACATCGCCCACCGTGGGCTGGCGGAACAGTTTGCCGTACACAGCATCAAACGGCTCTACTGGGCCTTGATCTATGGCTCCCCTAACGACGATACCGGTAAGGTCAGCAACAGCATTGGCCGTCATCCCACTGATCGCTTGCGGATGTCAGGTAAGGCAAAGCACGGCAAGGAGGCAACCACCAACTGGCGGGTGCTGGAACGGTTTGGCGCTGCCAGTCTGGTGCAGCTGCGGCTGGAGACCGGGCGCACCCACCAGAGCAGGG
>JAJTBI010000039.1 GCA_021286935.1 Geobacteraceae bacterium | reverse complement strand
CAACCCCTACCTTGCGCACCTCGGCAGCACCGCCGCGTTGATCAGCCGTTTCCAGGGCGGCCATAAAATCAGGTGGGATAAAGGCGCCGGAGAGCTGCTTGATCCGCTCAATCATCTTCAGGTTCAGCACCGGCAGAATACCGGGGATGATCAGCTTGGTGATGCCCCGCTCCTGGGCACGTTTCACAAAATCAAAATAGAGCTGGTTATCAAAGAAAAGCTGGGTTACGGCAAAATCACCACCCAGATCCATCTTCAGCTTGAGGTAGCCCAGATCAGATTCAGGAGAGATCGCCTCAGGGTGGGTCTCCGGGTAGGCAGCCACGCCAATCCCGAAATCAGGATGACCTTGCCGCACAAAACTGACCAAATCAGAGGCAAAGTGGTAGGGGCTTTCCGTAATCTCGCTGGCCGGGGTGTCCTGGGGAGGATCGCCACGCAGGGCCAGGATATTCTGGATACCAGCCACTGCCAGGTCATCAAGAAAACGGTTCAGACGATCAGCCTGGGCACTCACGCAGGTCAGGTGCGCCATGGTTTCCAGTTCCAGCTCCCGCTGCATGGTGGTGACGATCTCCAGGGTGGCGTTCTGGTTGCTGCCGCCGGCACCGTAGGTAACCGAGGCAAACAGCGGATTGAGATCCGCCAGGCGTTCAACTACCTTGAAAAAGGCAGGCCAGTCTTGACGTTCCTTGGGAGGGAAGTATTCAACCGAGACAAAACGGCTACCGGTTGCGAGTTTGTCGGCTATCTTCATTGATCATGATCCTTGCTGAAATGTAAGTGGTATACTATAGCAGGCACAAACGCACTCTGCCACAAAAACTGTCAGAAACATGAGCTTTGTATTGACGGAATGTCCCAAAAACACTATAAAAAACGATTCTATGAACCATAAAAAACTCTACATTGATACCGTTGGCTGCCAGATGAATGTCAACGATTCTGAGCGGATTGTGACCTTGCTGCAGCCGTTGGGGTACACCCTGACCCTGCGCAGGCATGAAGCAAAACTGATCCTGTTCAACACCTGTACGGTACGGGCCGGTGCTGAAGAGTGTCTGATCCAGAATATTGCCAATCTGAAAAACCTGAAAAAGAAACGGCCCGGTGTGCTGATCGGGGTTGCCGGTTGCGTTGCCCAGCAGATGGGTGAAGAACTGCTGCAGAAATTTCCCTGGGTGGATCTGGTGTTTGGCACCCACAACCTGCATTTGGTGCCGGAGATGCTGCGGGATGCCGAGCAGGGCAGACGCCGGGCAGAGACCCAGTTTCTGGACAGCAGTGAGCGGCTGGATCTGTTTCCACCGATTGAAGGACGTAAACGGGTCTCCGCCTTTGTGACCGTGATGCAGGGTTGCGATAATTTTTGTTCATACTGCATTGTCCCCTATGTGCGTGGCCGGGAGATCAGCCGTCGTTTTGATGAAGTGCTGGTTGAGGTGCGCGAACTGGCCGAACAAGGTGTCAAAGAGGTGGTGCTGCTGGGTCAGAACGTCAACTCCTACGGCCTGAAAGGAGAGCCGCAGCCTGCCTTCAGCCAACTGGTGCGGGCAGTAGCTGAAGTTGAGGGAATCGAACGGCTCAGGTTTGTGACCTCCCATCCCAAGGATATGTCCGATGACCTGATCGCCTGTTTTGCAGACCTGCCCAAGCTGTGTGGCTCCCTGCATCTGCCTGCCCAGGCCGGTAACAACCGGATACTGAAGGCCATGAACCGTGGCTACAACCGTGAACACTACCTGGAAACTATTTACAAACTTCGTCAGGCCAGGCCGGAGATCAAGATTACCGGTGACATGATTGTCGGCTTTCCTGGCGAGACCGAGGCAGAGTTTGAGGAGACCCTCTCGCTGATGGAGGCGGTCAACTACTTTGATCTGTTTTCCTTTGTCTACTCACCCCGTCCCGGTACCAAGGCGGCTGACCTGAGCGATCATCTGCCGAAAGAGGTCAAGCTGGCCCGGCTGGATCGGTTGCAGAAACTGCAGGCAGTCCACTCCCGCATTCATAATGAGGCCTATGTGGGTAGTATCCAGCAGGTAATGGTTGAAGGATTGGCCAAGCGGCATGGGCAGGTCAGCGGACGGTCTGACAGCGGTCGGATTGTCAATCTGGTAGGCTCACCAGTCCTGATCGGTAAACTGGTGGATGTGAAGATTCTGGAAGGATATGCCAACTCCCTGCTGGGTGAGTTGTTATAAGTATTGAGAGGTTATGCATGAGTACTGAAACCGTTACCCCAACAGCAAACTTCCTGCGTACCATTGTCAGCGATGACCTTGCCAGTGGCAAGCACCAGACCGTGGTGACCCGCTTTCCGCCTGAGCCCAACGGATACCTGCATATCGGCCATGCCAAGTCGATCTGTCTTAACTTTGGCCTGGCCCGTGACTTTGGTGGTCAGTGCCATCTGCGCTTTGACGACACCAACCCGGTCAAGGAAGAGACCGAGTATATCGAGTCGATCAAGGAGAGTGTGCGTTGGCTGGGGTTTGACTGGGGCGAGCACCTCTACCACGCCTCGGAATACTTTGAACAACTTTACCAGTGGGCTGAGTACCTGATTCAGCAGGGCAAGGCCTATGTTGATGATCTGACTCCTGAGCAGATGAAGGAATACCGTGGCACCCTGACGGAAGCAGGTAAGGAATCCCCTTTCCGCAGCCGCACGGTGGAGGAGAACCTGGATCAGTTTCGCAGGATGCGGGCCGGTGAGTTTGGCGACGGCGCTAAGGTGCTGCGGGCAAAGATTGATATGGCCTCCCCCAATATGAACCTGCGTGACCCAGTGCTGTACCGGATCCTGCATACCAGCCACCCCCATGTGGGGGATGCCTGGTGCATCTACCCGATGTACGACTTTACCCATGGCCAGTCGGACGCCATTGAGGGGATCACCCACTCCATCTGTACCCTGGAGTTTGAGTCCCATCGCCCGCTGTACGAGTGGTTTCTGGACAACCTGCCGGTACCTGCCAAGCCGCGCCAGTACGAGTTTGCCCGCCTGAATCTCTCCTATACCGTGATGAGCAAGCGCAAACTGCAGGAGCTGGTGCAGACCGGTCTGGTCAATGGCTGGGATGACCCTCGCATGCCTACCATCATGGGCTTGAAACGCCGCGGTTTTACTCCGGCAGCCATCCGTACCTTCTGTGACCGGATCGGGGTTGGGCGCAGCGATGCCTGGATCGGCTATGAACTGCTGGAAGATTGTGTCAGGAATGACCTGAATGAGAACGCCCAGCGGGCCATGGCAGTGCTGCACCCGGTCAAGCTGATCATTGATAACTATCCTGAAGATCAGGTGGATCAGTTTGAGGTGGCAAACCATCCATCAAAGCCTGAACTAGGCACACGTAAACTGCCGTTCTCAAAAGAAATCATTATTGATGCAGATGACTTTATGGAGAACCCGTCCAAAGGGTTCCATCGCCTGACCGTGGGTGGCGAGGTTAAATTGAAATACGCCTACGTGGTCAAGTGCACCGGTATGATCAAGGACGAGCAGGGCAGGGTGGTTGAGCTGCATGCTGACTATGATCCTGGTTCTACCAATGGGCCAATGACCTCGGATGGTCGTAAGATCAAGGGGGTGATCCACTGGCTGTCAGCTCCCCATGCTGCAACCGTTGAAGCCCGTCTGTTTGACCGGCTGTTCAGTGATGCTAACCCTGACCGGGGTGGGGCGGACTACAAGCAGTTCCTGAACCCTGAATCTTTGCAGACCCTGCCGCAGTGCCGGGTTGAGGCATCGCTGTTGGATGCAGCACCTGGCCAGAGTTTCCAGTTTGAACGTCTGGGCTATTTCTGCGTGGATCAGAAGGATTATCAGCCGGGCAAACCTGTTTTCAATAGAGTCGTGACCCTGCGGGATACCTGGGGCGGAAAGAACTAACTATGTCTGAAGCAACGTACAAAGCAGGTTTTGTCTCCATCATCGGCCGCCCCAATGTGGGCAAGTCCACGCTCCTGAACCGCATCCTGGGTGAGAAGATCGTGGCGGTATCGGACAAGCCCCAGACTACCCGCAATGTGATCCGCGGTATCCTGTCCGATGAGACCAGCCAGATCGTGTTTGTGGATACGCCTGGTATCCATACTGCCCGTACCCGGATCAACCGGGCCATGGTGGATGCTGCCATGACTGTGGTCACCGGGATTGACCTGATGTTGCTGGTGGTGGATGCTACCCAAAAGATTGAAGAAGCGTTTATCAAGGATATCTGCAGTAAGGCCGGAGCACCGATCTATCTGGTCTTGAACAAGATTGATCAGGTAACTCCCAAAGAGAAATTGTTTACGGTGATCGAGGGGTATACCCGTCTGTATGATTTCCCGGAGATTATCCCGATCTCTGCCCAAAGCGGCAGTAATATTGAACGTCTGGTGGACCTGGTGCGGGAACATCTGCCGGAAGGAGAAGCGCTCTTCCCGGATGACATCCTGACTGACCTGCCGGAGAAGTTTATTGTGGCAGAACTGATCCGTGAAAAGGTCTTCCGCCTGACCAACCGCGAGGTGCCCTATGGCACCGCCGTGGTGGTGGAGGCGTTTGCCGAGCGTGAAAACGGGCTGGTGGCAATCAACGCCACCATCATGGTGGAACGGGATTCCCACAAAGGGATTATCATTGGCAAAAAAGGGGTCATGCTCAAGAAAATCGGTGAGCAGGCCCGCCGCGATATTGAACGCCTGTTGGGAACCAAGGTGTATCTGGAGTTGTTTGTGCAGGTGCAGGAACGCTGGACTGAGCGGACTGCGATGCTGAGAGAGTTGGGATACGAATGAAATCAATAGTAGCCATAGTAGGACGTCCCAATGTGGGCAAGTCAACTCTGTTCAACCGGATTGTGGGGGAGCGCAGGGCGATTGTGGATGATATGCCCGGTGTGACCCGTGACCGCAACTATGCGGTGGTGGAGCGGTTCGACAAGCCGTTTATCCTGGTGGATACCGGCGGGTTTGAGCCGGTGACTGAAGACCGGATGTTGCAGCAGATGCGGGAGCAGTCGCTGTTGGCCATGGAAGAGGCGGATGTGATCCTGTTCCTGATGGATGCCAAGCAGGGGTTGACCCCGGCAGATACTGAGGTCGCCACCATGCTGCGGCGGGTGAAAAAGCCGGTTTTCTATGTGGTCAACAAGGTGGATGGCGAGAAGGTGGAGAACGAGGCTGCCGAGTTCTATGCCTTGGGTATTGACAACATGCACACCATCTCTGCTGCCCACAACCGGGGTATCAGGGATCTACTGGACGAGATCCAGGAGCTGCTGCCGGATAATCCGCTGCCGGGTGAGGATGAGGTGACCTCCATCGCAGTGGTGGGGCGTCCCAATGTGGGTAAGTCATCGCTGGTCAACCGTTTGCTGGGGTTTGAGCGGGTGGTGGCCAACCCTGTCGCAGGAACCACCCGTGATTCGGTGGATACCTTTTTTACCTGCAACAAAAAGCGCTACTGCCTGATTGATACTGCTGGTATCCGGCGTAAGGGCAAGACCAGCCAAAAGCTTGAAAAATATAGTGTAGTTGATGCCTTGAAGAGCATAGACCGGGCTGATGTGGCGCTGATTGTGTTGAATGCTGAAGACGGAATTACTGAGCAGGACAAGCATATTGCCGGCTATGTCTACGAGGCAGGCCGTGCCTGCCTGTTTGTGGTCAACAAATGGGACACCCTTGAGAAAGACAACAAGACCATCGGCAAGTTTGTGGAGCAGATCCAGTACGAATTCAAGTTTCTGGCCTTTGCCCCGATTGTGTTTGTTTCAGCCAAAAGCGGTCAGCGGATTCACAGGATTATGGAAGAGGCGGCTGAGGTTGCCGAACAGTATTCCCGCAGGGTTACCACCTCTGAGTTAAACCGTGTCTTTAAGGAAGCGGTTGAGGCACACCATGCACCGCTGCACCATGCCCGCCGGGTCAAGTTCTATTTTGCCACCCAGGTTGGGGTTAAACCGCCCACCTTTGCCATCTTTACGAACCAGCCCGATGGCGTGTTAACACCATACCAGCGGTATTTAGGCAACCGTTTCCGGGATGCCTTTGGCTTTAAAGGAACCCCGTTCAGGCTGTTGTTCCGCGGCAGGGAGCGCAAGTTGCCTGATGGCAGGGAAAGAAAAACCTCCAAACCGTGATATGGCTTTACTCAAGCTGCGCTGTGGTTTATCATTAACGCCTTAATTATCGTGGTTATTAGCAAGGAGAAACGGTCATGCAGATGCAGAGCGGGCTGCATGGAAAACTGGAAGAGCTGGGACTTGACGAGATCCTTCAAATTGTTGGAGTCAGTCGTCGCACCGGTATCCTGACCCTGAAAAGCAGAGGGCGTGAGGCGGTGCTGCAGTTTCGGGATGGCTTGCTGGTTAGGGTTACGTCAACCGGTTTTCAACAGAGTCTTGGAGAACTACTGATCCGTAATGGAGCTGCCACCCCTGAAATGGTACAGCAGGCGTTGGCCATCCAGCAGCAAGAGCAGTTTCGTGAGCGGATCGGTACGATCCTGCATCAACGTTTCAATGTTGATTTGCAGGTGATTGAACAGACCGTCCGGGAACAGATCAGTAATGTGTTGATGACTTTGTTTGCCTGGACAGAGGGGAGCTTTGACTGTGCCCCCCTTGAGGTTGAAACCGTGGACGCTGCCTACCTTGATCCGGTTCAACTGATGCTTGAGCTGGGAGATGCGTCACCTGATCAGTTGGTAGCCGAGGGAGTGAAGCTGCAGCAAGCCCTGGGAGCTGATGAGGGGTATGATCAGGTTGAAGAGATTGTAGAATTAGCTCCTTTGACGCCGTCGAAGCAGACGACACTACCGCCATTGGTAATAGTTGATGACGATAGTTCCATGCTGGAAGCAGTGGTTGATGCGTTTGGACAATGGTTTGATGTTTCGTCCTTCACCCGTGGCGAAGAAGCGCTGGTCAGGATTGACGCCCTGTTTCGCTCCGGTGGCAATCCGGTGGTACTGGTTGATCTGATTATGCCCAAGATGGATGGTAGCGGTGTTCTGGGCGGGCTTGAACTGATTCAGCTGTTGCATCGTAACTTTAACGGTCTCAGAATCTTTGCCATCTCCGATTTTCATCATGCCGATGCTGTGCAGGAACTTTCCGGTTTGGGCTACCCGTGTATGAACAAGCCCCGGCGTGGTGATACCAAAGGGGATCAGTTTGGATTGTTTGTGCAAAATTTGAAAGCTGCACTGCATCTGAGCCACTAAGTAGTTTACGCAGGTTTTTTGGGGGGGAATCTGTAGTGATGAAGAGCTTCACTATCCTTATTGTTGATGATTCTGCTGCTATGCGCTCACTGCTGGTCTCTACCCTGGAGACACTGGGAAACCTTTCAATTGTGCAGGCCCCGAACGGCTTTGAAGCGTTACGGATGTTGCCCCGTGAGCAGGTGGATCTGATCCTCACCGACATCAATATGCCTGATATCAACGGGCTTGAACTGCTCAGTTTTATCCGCAATAATCCTATCTATAAAGATATTCCGGTGGTTGTTATCTCTACTGAAGGAAGCCGTAAAGATATTGAAAAGGGGATTTCCCTTGGCGCGAACGAATATCTGGTTAAACCGTTCCAGCCTGAACAACTCCTTGAAATAGTCAAAAGGTTTCTATGAGCTCCTCCTCCGTCCCATCATCTGATGCTGCACGGGATTTTCTGGCAGAGGCTGAGGAAATTGTTGAAGAACTCAGTACCCAGTTGGCTGATCTGGCAGATATGGCAGAGAAAGGTGCCTGGGAACCTGACCTGCTGAATGCCATCTTCCGTGGAGCCCATTCCTTAAAGGGGCTGGCCGGTATGTTCGGCTTCTCCATGATTGCCGAGGTCGCCCACCACGCTGAAAACCTGCTTGATTGGTTACGGATGGGCAAGGTCTCACTTTCAACGGCAGTGATTGAACTGCTTTTCTCTTCTGCTGAACTACTTACCACCCTGCTGCGTGCCTGTGTTGATGGCACCCTTGATCAGCATCAGGCCGCCGCCACAGCCCATGCTGCTGCCATCAATGCGTACCTTAATCCAACGGCTCCAGTTGCAGAAGCCCCGTTACTTGAGCAGCTGGGTCTGTCAGAATCGTTGATGGGAGCTCTGACTGAATACGAAGAACACCGCCTGAAAGAAAACTGCAGCAAAGGCCGCCATATTTACGTGGTGCATGCCTCCTTTGAACTTACCACCTTTGATCAGGGACTGTCGCAAGTAACAGATATCCTTAAAGGCTGCGGAGAAGTGATCAGTACCCTGCCCAGTGTCGGGGAGAATCTTGAAACTCATATCGACTTTGACCTGCTGGTGGGCAGTGAGCGGGATGAGCAGGAGTTTGCCCAGCTTCTGAAAGATCTTGATGTATCCATTCAGGTTGCAGGTTCTGTCGTTGCTGTAAGCCAATCTGAGCCGGCCCCTGTTTCAGCACCAGCTGTTCCTGAAGTTGAGGCAGCGTCGATATCCCCTGATAAAGCAGGTATACCGGTAAAGCTTCCTGTTTTGGAAGGTGCTGCAATCAGCCCGGACGAGCCCCTTACAGCCAAGAGCATGAGCCGGACGGTACGGGTGGATATCGGTAAGCTGGATGAGTTGATGAATATTGTGGGTGAGTTGGTGCTTGCCCATTCCTCTATTTCATCCATTGCCAACCGGATGCGTGCTGAAGGTTTTTCCCGTATGGCCATTGATCTAGGCAAGGCGGCCAAGGGACTGGAACGGCGTCTGACTGATCTGCAAAAAGGGGTCATGGATATCCGTATGATTCCTGTGGGGCAATTGTATGAGAAAATGTCCCGGATCGTGCGGAAGATTTCCCGCGAACAGGGTAAAAAAATCGAGCTGAAGATGTACGGTGCTGAAACAGAACTGGATAAATTGATTGTGGAAGATATCGCAGATCCGTTGATGCATATCATCCGCAATGCCATTGACCACGGTATAGAGTCGCCGGAACGACGTCTGGCTGCCGGCAAGGATGAACGGGGCACGGTTCGGCTTTCATCCTTCCAGAAGGGGAACCATGTTGTTATTGAGGTTGAGGATGACGGCGGTGGTATCGATATTGAGAAGATCAAGCAGAAGGCCCTGTCCAAAGGGCTGGTGCAGGATGTAAGCAGCCTGTCAGATCGAGAAGCCCTTGATCTGATTTTTCTGCCCGGTTTTTCCACTGCAGACAAGATTACTGATGTCTCCGGGCGTGGTGTTGGAATGGATGTGGTGCGTAACAACATTGCCGCAGTTTCCGGTATGGTGGATATTGAAACCAGGCTGGGACAGGGCTCCCGCTTTACCATCGTGTTGCCGATTACCCTGGCCATTATCAAGGCCTTGATCATCTTCTGTGCTGGTCGAACCTATGCCATCCCGATTACTTCGGTGGTTGAATCGATTATTTTGGAACCATCTGATATCAAAACGGTTGAGGGAAAAGAGGTTATCAATCTGCGTGAGCAGACCCTGCCACTGTTACGCCTTGAACGACTGTTTAAGATTGATCGGATCGGCATTAACCCCGGTGACCAGTATGTGGTGGTTGTCGGCTCCGCTGAAAAACGGCTGGGAATTGTGGTGGATGACCTGCTGGGACAGCAGGACATCGTGATTAAGCCGCTGGGCTCTGCATTCAAGTCGTTACGCGGCATTTCCGGTGCCGCCGATCTGGGGGATCAACGTACGATTCTGGTTATGGATGCTGGCGGTATTATTGCTGAAACCATGCGTGGCGGCGGGGCGTAAACAGTGTACAAAGAGTACTTTGGCCTGAAAGAGAAGCCGTTTGGTAAAACACCGGACCCCCGTTTTCTGTTTCTGTCCAAAGGGCATGAAGAGGCATTGGCCCGGCTTGAATATGCGGTTGAAGAGCGTGAAATTGCGCTCCTTACCGGTGATGTGGGCTGCGGGAAAACCACCCTTTCAAGGGCATTGATGGATCGTTGCGGCACTGGTTATCGGTTTATCATGATTTTTAACCCGCGTATGGGGGCGCTTGAATTTTTGCGCACCGTTGCCCATGGGTTGGAGATCGAGCAACCGGCTCGATCCAAGGATGACCTGTTGCGCCAGATTACCGGCAGGCTCTATGATCTGTACCGGGACAATCTCTGTCCGGTGTTGGTGATTGATGAGGCGCAGACCATAACCGAGCTTGAAGTGTTTGACGAGATCCGCCTGCTGACCAACTTCCAGATGGATGATCACAACCTGATCAGTGTCCTGATCATGGGGCAGCCCGAGTTGCGTAATCTGCTCCGATATCAGCCGATGGAACCGCTCAGGCAGCGGATTTCCCTGCATTTTCATCTGCAGCCACTCTCTCTTGAGGAAACCATGGAATACCTTGATTTCAGAATAGTGGCAAGTGGCGGTGTTCCCGGCCTTTTTACCCCTGATGCGCTTCAGGCGATGTATGAGCTTTCAGAAGGGGTGCCGCGCAGGATTAACACCATTGCCACCAATGCACTCCTGGTGGCCTATGGCAATGATGCTGCAGTAATTGACGCTTCAATTATTCAGGAAGTCCGTGATGAGGTAACGCTCTGATGGAACTGGCCAAGATTCGTAACAAGGTACGACAGGAAGCAGTAGCAGAGGCCGCCCGGGAAGCTGTGCCGGTGGCGCCGGTTACAGCCCAGCAGGACGAGCCGTCACCTCCAGCCCTGTCATTACCGGATAACCTGCTTGATCTGCAACCCGCTCTGTTCTCTTTTCCCGGTCCGGCACCGGTTCGTTCTCTTCCGTCTGAATCCCGTTTTGACCCGTTGGCCAAAATTCTGGCTGGCAGGGAACATGATTGCATTGTTGTTACTGGGGCTTCTGATGCTGAACTGGAGCAGCAGCAACCAGAGGTTAGTGAGGCTGCCTTTGAAGAGTTTCTCTGTTTTCGCCTGGGAGATGAAGAGTACGGCGTCAACATTATGGAGATCAAGGAGATCATCAAAACGCGGGAATTAACCGAGGTGCCACGAATTCCTGGTTTTGTGGATGGTGTGCTTTCCTTGCGCGGGGTGATTGTGCCGGTTTTTGCCATGCGCAAGCGTCTTGGTATGTCACTTGAGTATGATGCCGGTCAGGAGCGGATTGTGATTGTCCGTTGCGGTGATGGCTTGCATGGATTGCGGGTTGATCGGGTAACTGATGTGGTTAAGATTGCCAATACAGACCGTGAAGCTACACCTTCGGTGCTTGATGGGGTGGCCCGGGAATTTGTGGCAGGTATCGGCAGGGCAGGCAATCGGATGCTGATTATTCTGGATATCTGCAAGGTGGTTGATACCGCCCTTGGCGAGGGTGTCTGATATGGAAACAGGGATTCAGGAACTGCAACTGGCCGGTTTTCTGATGGGTGATAACCTGTTTGCTGTTGATATCATGCGGATCAAAGAAATTGTGATTCCCCAGAAGCTGGCCGGATTTCCCCTGCAGAACAGCACCCTTGATGGCATGATCAACCTGCGTGGTCAGGTGATTCCGGTTATGAATCTGCGGGCTCGTTTTGGTCTGCCTCCCCGTCCCGGAGGGCCAGGCAAGCTGATGATTGTTTCTGTGGCAGGACGTCAGGTTGCACTGGCTGTTGATGACCTTGATGAAGTAGTGACGGTGCCGGTGCGGAATTTGACCCCTCCTCCTGATATGGTTGAAGGGATCGGTGCGGAGTTTCTGATTGCCGTCTGCCTTTGTAACGAACGACTCTATCTGGTACTTGATATTGACACCCTGTTTATGCCCTCAGGGCGGCAAAAACAGGGGATAATTCAGGAGGATGTGCAGCATGGTGATATCTGATAGCCACTCCAGAGCTGCAGATCATGATGAGGAACTGCGCTACCGGACCGTACAGGAACAACGGCATCTTCCGCTTGAAAAGAGCCGGGCTCTTCTTTTCTCGGCTCTTGGCGATGACAGCTGGCGTGTGCGCAAACAGGCGGTTGAGGTGCTACTGGCAGCGAGACCGGATCAGGATACACTCCACCAGTTGATTGATCTACTGCGGGATGAGGATAATGCCGGGCTGCGCAATGCAACCGCAGAACTGCTGGTCAGATGCGGAGTCAGAGTGGTGCCGATTCTGCTTGGCTACCTGGAAGATGCCGACCATGACCTGCGCAAGCTGGTGGTTGATGCGCTGGGGGCTCTTGGTGGTGAAGATGCCCGAAATGGGCTGGTCAGAGCCTTATCTGATCCTGATAACAATGTGGCAGCTGCAGCAGCAGAGGGGCTTGGAATTGTAGGGAGTGCCCAGTCAGTTCCAGAATTATTGCGGCATCTTGAACTGAATCAGGAGTCATTCTTCCGTTTTAACGCCCTGGCAGCCTTGGGACAGATCGGTGTTGCCGGTCCCTTACCTCCGGTTGTTAAGCAGCTTGCCGGCCAGGATGTCCTGCGCCGGGCCGTGTACGAATGTCTGGGCAAAATAGGTGGTGATGTCGAGGCGGTAGAACTGTTGCTGGAGGGGGCCTTGTCGCACCTTCCCAGCGTCCGTCAGGCTGCCATTAGTTCTTTGGCTCAGGTCCTGCAACACTTGGATAGTTCAGCTCGCAGCTGTGTCAAGGAACGTTTGTGTCTTCTGGCGGATCAGGGGTTGTTGAAACAACTGGCTGCTTCTTTTGTGCCGGGTAATCTTGTCCAGAATCAGGCTGTGATCTCTATTCTTGGTCTGATGGCAGACCCTCGCGGCTTTGGGATACTGTTTTCCGCCCTGGCTGATGAGCGTCTTGCTGCAGATGCTGAGGTTGCGCTGAAAGGGTTTGGCACTACGGTTGTTATGGCTGCGGTTGCACGATTTGAGCAGACCGGGTCGTCTGCCGAGCGTGCTGCCTTGTGCCGGTTCATTGGTGGTCAGGAGGCGGTTGAGGGGGGGGCAGCTATTCGGCGAGGTCTTGTGGATGCCTCTGCTCAGGTACGTGCTGCTGCAGCCTATGCCGCAGCCAGATTGAGTGATCCGGAACTGCCCTCACTGGTTGCGGATCTGATGGATGATGAAGATGTCTCGGTTCGTGAGGCTGCGCTTGCGACGTTGCGTCGCTATGCCGGAATTGACCAGCAGTTGATCAACTCAGCAGCAGAACAGCTTGCAGAATCAATGGAGTCTGAACGGCGCAGGGGGGCAGCACTGCTCTTTGCGGCTGTGCATAATGGTGAAGGGATTGCCCGTTTGCTTAAGGATGAGGACCCATCGGTCCGAGAGGCTGCGGCCCGTGCTGCAGGTAAACTGAAGCCTTCCGATGGCTGTACCCATCTGATGATGGCCCTGGTTGATGAAGAGCCGGATGTGCGTATCGCGGCTGCTGAGGCCTTGGGAGATTGTCAGGACACAGCCGCAATAGCCCCCTTGCGTCTGTTGCTGAATGACAGTGATGTCTGGGTACAGGCTGCAGCTCTGCGAAGCCTGGTGCAACTGGCTGGTGAGGATGCCCTGCCTGATCTGATTCAACTTTGGGAACAGGGGGATGAGGTGGTGCAGTTGGCCTGTCTTGAGGCGTTCGAGCAGGTTGCCACAGCTGAAGGGCTTGCAGCAATATCCCGGGATCTTGGCCGGCATGACGGTGAGGTTCTCAAGGGGGCCATAGAACTATTGTATCGTCATGATCTGACTCTGCTACGTCCCTGGTTTAATCATATTCTCTGTCATCAGGACTGGGATGTCCGTATCACGGCAGTCAGGGCCAGCAGTGCCTTGCCTGAAGAGGAGCGGATAACCCTTTTACAGATGGCCCTGGATCGTGAGGATAATGATCTGGTCAGGTCTGAAATACTCTCCCGGCTAGGCACTGTCTGAGATGTGTCCCTTTGAAGTAGAAATACCGATGACTGAAGAGGAGTTCAGGTTACTGCGTGATCTGATCTACAGTCATTGTGGTCTCTGGTTTGATGACCAGAACTCCTATCTGCTTGAAAAGCGGCTGGGGCGCCGTCTTGCGGTACATCAATTAAAATCGTTCCGTGAATATTACCAGTTGCTGCGCTTTAACCGGAAACGGGAGCAGGAACTGGAAGAGATCATGGATCTGCTGACGACAAACGAAACCTATTTCTTTCGGGAAGAGTACCAATTGAAGGCCTTTACCGATGAGATTGTTCCGGAAATGTGTGCTGCACGCGGGGCAAAGGAGTTTAATCATCGTATCCGGGTCTGGTCGGCTGGCTGTTCAACCGGAGAAGAGCCATACACCATCGCCATGCTGTTGCTTGAGATGGACTGTCTGCGCGACTGGTCAATCGAGATTGTCGGTACCGATATCAGCCAGCGGGTGTTGCAACATGCCCGGCGGGGTGTGTATGGTCCATCGGCATTTCGGTCAACCGATGAGTACTATAAAAATAAGTATTTTGCTCCCCATGAGGAGGGGGGCTACCGGATTAAGGATGAGGTCAGAAAGCTGGTAACCATCAGCCACCTGAACCTGCTGGATAGCACCCGCATGAAGATGCTGGGCAGTTTTGATCTTATTTTTTGCCGTAATGTCATTATCTATTTTGATCAACCAGCCAAGAAAAAGGTGGTGGAATCTTTCTATCAGGTCTTGCGGGATTCCGGCTATCTGCTGTTGGGTCATTCAGAGTCATTGATGAATATCACCACCTTATTCAACCTGCGTCACTTCAAGAATGACATGGTCTATCAGAAACCGGTCAGCACATCGACAGTGACTGGAGGTGTCCGATGAAGCCGTTGCGGGTACTGGTGGTGGATGACTCAGCCTACAGCCGTCGTAGTATTACCAAAATGCTGGAAGGTATTCCGGGGGTTGAGGTGGTTGGCTATGCAGTGGATGGTGAGGAGGGGATTCGCCAGGCCATTTCACTGAAGCCTGATCTGGTGACCCTTGATCTTGAGATGCCGCGTATGGATGGTTTTACCCTGCTGCGGATACTGACTAATCGTTTTAGCCTGCCGGTGTTGGTAATCAGTGCTCTATCCGATGCTGACAAGGTGTTTCGTGCCCTTGAGATGGGGGCGCTTGACTTTGTTGCCAAGCCGATGCAGGGCCACACCCGAGAGCTAAGCAGCATTGAACAGGATTTGAAGTGGAAGGTGAAGCAGGTTATGGTAAACCTGCTTAGTAAAAAGGCTCGTCAGGCAGTGCCGATATCAGAGCTTGGAGCTTTGAGAAAGTCAACACAAACTGTCTGCAAGCGTACCGTTGATCTGGTGGCTATCGCCTCATCAACCGGCGGTCCACCGGCCCTGCAATCGATCTTTAGCTTCTTTGATCAAAGCTACCCCTTTGCGGTGGTGGTTGCCCAGCATATGCCGCCTGGATTTACCCGGGCCTTTGCAGACCGGCTGAACCGTACCTCACCTTTTACGGTCCGTGAGGCCCATGATGGTGATTTGGTTGAACCTGGGCTGGCTTTAATTGCTCCAGGAGGATGTAACCTGCTGCTTGAAGGAGTTGGTACAGAGGTTCGTGCCAGGGTAAAGCCGCCTGAGGCCAGTGATCGTTATGTCCCTTCAGCAGATGTGTTATTTGCATCCTGTGCTCCGCTGTATGGTAGCCAGATGTTGGCTGTTGTGCTGACCGGTATGGGCAATGATGGTAGTAAAGGGGTGGTTGCGGTAAAGGAACGGGGAGGGCAGGTGCTGGCAGAATCCGAGGACAGTGCCGTGGTCTATGGCATGCCCCGTGAGGCTGTAGCAACCGGTTGTGTTGACCGGGTAGTACCGTTACCTGGCATTAGTCAGGCAATTCTTGCATCTGGCGGATTTGGAAGTCCGTGATTGATACTTTGAAAAGAGGAGTAACCGATGTCAGCAGATCAGAAGTATACCCCGGCTGAAGTTGAGGCCAAATGGCAACAGCAGTGGGAAAACCAGAAGACTTTTAAGGTAACAGAAGACCCTGCCAAGAAGAAATATTACCTGCTGGAGATGTTTCCCTATCCCTCCGGCCGTATCCATATGGGCCATGTCCGCAACTATTCCATTGGCGATGTCGTCGGCCGTTTCAAACGGATGCGTGGCTTCAACGTGCTGCACCCCATGGGCTGGGATGCCTTTGGTATGCCTGCCGAGAACGCCGCCATCAAGAATAACTGTCACCCGGCTGCCTGGACCTATGAAAACATGGCCTACATGCGGGATCAACTGAAGCAGATGGGACTTTCCTACGATTGGGATCGCGAACTGGCCACCTGTGATGTCAGCTACTATCGTTGGGAACAGAAGCTGTTCCTGGAGATGTACAAGCGTGGTCTTGCTTACAAGAAACAGTCCTTTGTGAACTGGTGTCCTTCCTGTGAAACCGTACTGGCCAATGAGCAGGTTGAGGATGGTGGCTGCTGGCGCTGTGATACCGAGGTGGCGCAGAAAGAACTGGAACAATGGTTCTTTAAAATCACCGATTATGCTGAGGAACTGCTTGAATTTACCAACAAGCTGCCGGGCTGGCCTGAGCGGGTCTTGACTATGCAGCGTAACTGGATCGGCAAGAGTATCGGCTGTGAGATTGATTTTCAGCTGGATGGCAGGGAAGGTGCGATCAGAGTCTTTACTACCCGACCTGATACCCTGTTTGGCGCCACCTTCATGTCCCTTGCACCGGAACACCCGATGGCCCTGGAACTGACCGCCCCTGAGCGGCGTGCCGAGGTGGAGGCGTTCATTGACAAGGTCAAGAAGACCGATCGGATCGCCCGCACTGCTGATGATCAGGAAAAAGAAGGGGTCTTTACCGGTTCCTACTGCATTAACCCGACCAATGGCCGCAAGATGCCGATTTATCTGGCCAACTTTGTCTTGGTTGAATACGGTACCGGCGCGGTTATGGCGGTACCAACCCATGACCAGCGTGACTTTGAGTTTGCCAAAAAGTATGACCTGCCGTTGGTGGTGGTGATTCAGCCTGAAGGCGAGACCCTTGATCCGGCAACCATGACCGCTGCCTATACGGAAGTCGGCAGCATGGTCAACTCAGCCCAGTTTGATGGCCAGAAGAGCGAGGGTGCCAAGGAGTCCATTGCGGTCTGGTTGGAACAACAGGGCAAGGGTAAGAAAACCGTCAACTTCCGCTTGCGGGATTGGGGTGTATCCCGTCAAAGATACTGGGGTTCTCCGATCCCGATCATCTACTGCGACTGCTGCGGCGCAGTACCGGTGCCGGACAAGGATCTGCCGGTGGTACTGCCCCATGATGTCCATTTCACCGGCGAAGGCGGTTCACCCCTGGCAACCCTGGAGAGCTTTACCAAGGTGGATTGTCCACTTTGCGGCAAGCCTGCCCGCCGTGAGACTGACACCATGGATACCTTTGTGGAATCCTCCTGGTACTTCCTGCGTTACTGCTGCCCGGACTTTGAGGGGGGGATGCTGGACAAGGCCCGCGCTCAGTACTGGATGTCAGTTGACCAGTACATCGGCGGCATTGAGCATGCGGTGCTGCACCTGCTCTACGCCCGTTTCTTCACCAAGGTTATGCGAGATCTGGGCTATGTGGATGTGGATGAGCCGTTTACCAACCTGCTGACCCAGGGGATGGTGATCAAGGACGGCGCCAAGATGAGTAAATCCAAGGGGAACGTGGTTGATCCCGATGCCCTGATCAAGCGTTACGGCGCAGATACTGCCCGTCTGTTCTCCCTGTTTGCGGCTCCGCCGGAAAAGGATCTGGACTGGAACGAACAGGGGGTTGACGGCTGTTTCCGCTTTCTGAACCGGGTCTGGAGGTTGGTGTACGAGAACGTAGAGACAGTGGTGTCTGCTCCTGCCCTTGATCCTGCAGCACTGACTGACGAAGAGCGTACCCTGCGTCGTGCTGTCCATAAGACCCTTAAAAAGGTAACGGAAGATATTGATGAACGGTTCCACTTCAACACTGCCATCGCTGCTGTGATGGAGTTGATGAACAGTCTGCAGGGGGCCCGTCTTGCAACACCACAGGCAGCTGCAGTGATGAAAGAAGCGTTGGAGCTGGTGGTGACCATGCTGGCTCCCTTTGTGCCCCATGTTACTGAAGAACTCTGGCAAACCCTTGGCCATACCACACCCCTGTCAGCAACCGCCTGGCCTGCCTGGGATACGGAAGCGGTGGTGGATGAAGAGCTGCTGGTGGTGGTGCAGGTCAATGGCAAGCTGCGTTCAAAGCTGTCTGTTGCGGTTGGCCTTGATGAAGAAGCGATCAAGCAGCTGGCCCTTGCCGATGACAAGGTCAAGGTCTTTACTGATGGTATGCAGGTCCGCAAGGTGATCTATGTGCCAGGAAAGCTGGTGAACATCGTTGTCGGCTAATGTGCGCAGATACTGGCTGGGGGCTTTCCTGCTGCTGTCGCTCATGCTGGCAACAGGGTGCGGCTATCGCTTTACTGCTGATAGTGGCACCAGACTGCCAGCTGGCCAGACCGTCTGGGTGCCGTTTTTCAAAAACGCCACGGTCTATGCCAATGGCTCAGTTGCCCTGAAGCGGGCTATTTTTGATCAGTTTGCCGAGCAGCGCGGTATTCTGCCTGCTGCAACCGCTGAACAGGCAGATCTGATCCTTGAAGGGACCCTGACCGGTTATGGTGCCGGTGTTGTCAGCTATTCTGCCGCTGATACGGCTAAAGAGTATCGTCTGACCATTACGGCTGATATTACGGTGCGTAAACGTGGCGCAGCCAAGGACAGCAAGCCGCTCTGGAAAGGAACGGTCTCGGCTTGGCAGGACTACCCTGTTGCCGCCACGGTAGAACTGCAGCGCAGCAGTGAAGATGCCGCCTTGACCGCAGCCAGCCGCAAGCTGGCACAACAACTGATCTGGAATCTTGAGCAACAGTACTGATGACTGAACAGGACCTTGAAAAACAGATTAAGACCGGCAGTTTCTTGCCGGTCTATTTCTTTTATGGTGAAGAGCCGTTTCTGGTGGAACGGGCAGGGCGCCGGGTGATGGAGCAGGCTGTTGATCCGGCTATGAAAGATTTTAACCTGAACATCTATTACGGCGCTGACTGTAAAGGTACTGAGATTCTGGACACCTCCCAGACCCTGCCGATGTTTGCTGAACGAAGGGTTGTCGTGGTCAAACAGGCTGACAAGCTGCCAGCAGCAACCCAGGAAGGGCTGCTGGCGTATCTGGCCAATCCCTGTCCTGAGACCTGTCTGCTGTTTATGGCTGCCAAGCCAGACCTGCGGCGCAAATTCTTTTTAGAGTTAAAGAAACAACCCGGTACACTTGAGTTCAAAAAGCTGTACGACAACAAGCTGGGGCCGTTTATTGCTAGTGAGGCACAGGTACATGGCAAAAAGATTGATGCAGCCGGTGCCGAGATGCTGGGCTTTATGGTGGGTAACAACCTGCAGGAGCTGGTTTCACAGATAGAAAAGGCTGCCCTGTATATCGGTAGTCGTCCGGTAATCGGGGTTGAGGATGTCAAGGCGATTGTCAGCCAGAGCAAGTCCTTTACCGCCTTTGAGCTGGCCCGTTGTATGGGGGAAAAGAATCTGCCCAAAGCCTTGGCTACCCTGCAGTCAATGCTGCAAAACGGTGAAGAGGCGATCATGATTCTGGGGGCTCTGGCCAGTCATTTTCGCAGGATCTGGCGGATCAGGGAACTGCTGGATCAGAAGATGACACCGGCAGATGTCGGCAAACAACTTAAAATTAATGCCTATTTTCTGGGAGAACAGGTTGCTCAGGCAAAAAAATATACCGTGGCAGAGCTGAATGCCCTGTTTGAGCGGCTATACCAAGGGGATGTCGGGATTAAAACCGGTGCTTCGTCAGTAACTGTGCTGCAGGGTACGGTCTATGATGCCTGTGCGGGAAGCCTGAAATAGATCTATACACTGATCAATGAGAATATAACAAAAGGGCCTCAGCTTGTTAGCCGAGGCCCTTTTAATGTTTTGCTCGAGAACTTGTTTAGCCCAGAGTGTTAACCAGTTTGGTCAAACGGGATACGCTACGGGAGGCGTTTGACTTGTGGATAACCCCTTTGGTGGCAGTCTTGTCAATAACTGGAATAGCAACCTGCAGAGCAGCTACAGCAGCCTCTTTGTCTTTATTTTCTACCGCTTCACGAACCCGCTTGATGTAGGTTTTGAGAGTTGATTTTTGATGACGGTTACGGGCATTGCGCTTTTCATTTTGCTTGATACGCTTGATTGCCGATTTGTGATGAGCCACGTGCTACCTCCGAATGTTGTACAGCAGTTGTATGCTGAATGTAATCTAATTGAAGCGAAATTTTTAGCATGCTGCCTTAAGGCTGTCAAGGAGAAAGTGCTCGTTATTCGCTGATTATAACCTTGCGCCCCTCGACTTTAAGACGACCTGCACAGAAGAGACGAACCGCCTCAACATAGGTGCGGTGTTCTTCGCCATGGATACGTTCGGTCAGGGTGTCCACCGTGTCGCCAGGCAGAATGGGAACAACCGATTGTAGAATGATCGGACCGGTGTCAGTGCCTTTATCAACAAAGTGTACGGTACAGCCGGTGTAACGTGCCCCGTAGTCAAAGGCCTGTTGCTGGGCATCAAGACCGGGAAAGGCTGGCAGCAGGGCCGGGTGAATGTTCATGATGGTATTGGGGAAGGCATCAATCATGGTTGGCGACAACAGGCGCATAAACCCTGCCAATATAACCAGATCAACTTTGTGCTGCCGGAGCAGTTCAACCAGGGCTGCATCATAGGCCTGACGGTTTGGATAGCCCTTGTGATCAAGCACAGTTGAACTGATGTTGTGTTTTTTTGCACGTTCTAGGGCAAAGGCGTCAGCTTTGTTACTGATCAGGCAGACAATGCTGGCATTGGTGATACGCCCGGTCTCAATGGCATCCACAATGGCCTGAAAGTTGGAGCCATTGCCGGATACCAGTACTGCCAGTTTCAGCTGTGGTGTTTTCATTATAGCAGTACTACCTGTTCGGTCTGGCTTTTAGTCATGTTCTTTACCTCGCCGATCAGCCAGGCCTGTTCTCCCAGGCCGTTCAGGCGGGACAGAATGTCGTCGACATCGCTTGCCGCAACCGCAAGCACCATGCCGATACCCATGTTAAAGGTACGGTACATCTCATTCTGCTCAACATTGCCAGCTTCCTGCATGATGGTAAAGATTGACGGCATGGTCCAAGAGCCGAGCTTAAAGCTGGCAGCGCAGCCTTTGGGCAGAACGCGTGGAACGTTTTCAAGCAGACCACCACCGGTGATGTGGGCAATGCCGTTGATGCGGAAGTCTTTAAGCAGGTTCATGATTGCACGGACATAGATTCTGGTAGGAGTCAGTAGTTCCTCTGCCACGGTCATGCTGCTATCCGGCAGCGGGCTGTTGATGGAAAGTCCCATATGGTCAAAGATGATACGGCGGGCCAGGGAGTAGCCGTTGCTGTGCAGACCGCTGGAGCCGATGCCGATCAGTTTGTTACCAACGGTGATGGATGAACCATCAATAATCTGCTCTTTTTCAACCACCCCAACCGTAAAACCGGCAATGTCGTATTCTCCGTCAGCGTAGAAACCAGGCATTTCTGCGGTTTCGCCACCAATCAGGGCACAGCCTGCCTGACGACATCCTTCGGCGATGCCTGCCACAATCTGGGCTGCCTTGTCCGGGTCCAGTTTGCCGGTGGCAAGGTAATCCAGAAAGAAGAGCGGCTCTGCCCCCTGGACCACAATGTCGTTGACGCACATGGCCACCAGGTCGATCCCGACGGTGTCATGCCGGTCAGCCAGAAAGGCCAGCTTCAGCTTGGTGCCGACCCCGTCGGTGCCGGAAACCAGAACCGGATTTTTGTATTTGGAGGCGTTCAGAGAGAAGAGCCCGCCAAAACCACCGATTTCCGTCATGACTTCAGGTCGGAAGGTGGATTTGACCAACGGCTTGATTTTATGAACAAAACTGTTGCCAGCCTCAATATCTACACCAGCCTCTTTGTAGGTTGCGCGGGGTTTGGTCACGGGTTACGACTCCTTGTCTTGCAGGAAAGATCATCTTCACCAGACAGATTGATGAAGATATTTCTTCTAGCCAATCAATGGGAAAATGTCAATCAACTGTACGTTTTAATTCTGTAAGCTGGCAGTTTAAACTTGACAAATCGGGCACTTTTGCCGTTAAGCTAGCAGTATGAAACGGCTTAACGACCACTTCTATACTGGAATTACCTGCTGCTCCAGCATTTTATTCCTGCTTGGATTGCTGTGTCTCTCTGTTTTTATTTTCCCCGCTTCTTCCTCTGCAGATATCTATCGCTATGAAGATGAGGAAGGGGTGGTGCACTTTACCGATGCGCCAACAGACAAAAAATTTAAGATCTTTATGCGGGATCTGCGTAAAGATCGTCAACTGAGGACTCATTTTCGGCTCACTTCTGGAAATCCTCAGGAATTTGAACACCTGATTACCGCTGCATCGGCCAAGTACGGGGTCAGTGCTTCATTGATCAGAGCGGTTATCCAGGCTGAATCCGGCTACAATCCTCAGGCAGTCTCCCGTGCCGGAGCTGGTGGTTTGATGCAGTTAATGCCAGGCACAGCCAAGCATCTGAAGGTTGCTGATCGTTTTAATCCAGGCCAGAATGTGGATGGCGGGGTGCGGTATCTGAAGTTTCTGCTGGATACCTTCAAAGGAGATGTTTCCCTTGCCCTTGCTGCCTACAATGCCGGACTTTCCAAGGTTGCCAAATATGGTGGCATACCACCCTATGAAGAGACGCGAACCTATGTCAGCAGGGTTCTGTCATATATGAGATAAGCCAATGTCCCAGCATCACCCGATTCTTAATCCCCCCAATATTCTGACCATGTTCAGGGTGGCCTGTATCCCCCTGATGGTGGTTCTGCTGTTTTCCTCTTCGCGGGAGTCCTGCTTTTGGGCTGCCTGGGTCTTTGCCATTGCCTCTGCCACAGACTGGATCGATGGTCATCTGGCCCGTAGAATGGGGATTGAAACCGTATTTGGTAAATTTCTGGACCCGATAGCTGACAAGTTGATTGTGACCGCAGCCCTGATAATGATTCTGCCCTTTAACCGGGTACCGGCCTGGATGGTATTGGTGGTACTTGCCCGGGAAATTGTGATTACCGGCTTGCGTAGTATTGCCTCAAGCGAAGGAATTGTGATTCAGGCTTCTGATTTGGGAAAATACAAGACCATCTTTCAGCTGACTGCCATCATTGGTCTGTTATTACACTACGAGTATAACTGGTTTTTCGGCATTGCCCATCCGTTGTTAACGGTTAATATGCATAATGCCGGCATGTTCTTCTTTTGGATCGCTTTTATTCTAACGGTCTGGTCAGGGGTTGACTATCTGGCACGCTTCATCAAGGTGATAGCCCGTTGACTTCGTTTAAAACCGTTTCCCTTGCTGAACTGGCCCACCGCTTTACAACTGATCTGACCCACCTTGAGCAGGTCTCTGCTCTTTTCCCCTGTCGTATCAGTAGCTACTATGCCGGTCTGATTACTGCCCCCCATGATCCGATCTGGAAGCAGTGCGTTCCCTCTCTTGAGGAGTGTGACGATACGGCTCAACTGCCTGATCCTTTGGATGAAGAGCGCCTAAGCCCGGTACCAGGGCTGATTCATCGCTATCCTGACCGTGCGGTTTTGTTGGTGTCCAACCGATGTGCAACCTACTGCCGATTTTGTATGCGCAAGCGCAAGGTGGGCTGCTCCGGTGGTGAAATCGATCTTCAGGCCGCCTGTGACTATATTGCGGCAACTCCGCAGTTACGGGATATCATCCTGTCCGGTGGTGATCCGCTGATGCTGCCGGATGACGAACTGCATCAGATCCTGTCTGCCCTGCGCAGAATTCCCCATGTTGAAATCATCAGAATCGGCAGCCGGATACCGGTCACTGATCCGTCCCGCATTACTCCTGCGTTGTGCCGCATGCTGGCAGAACATCACCCGCTCTACCTGAATACCCATTTTAACCATCCAATGGAGTTAACCCCTGAGGCAGCCCGGGCCTGTAGTCTGTTGGCAGATGCAGGGATTCAGCTGGGAAACCAGACGGTTCTTTTAAAAGGGGTCAATGATGACAGTCAGACCTTGCAAAAACTGTTGACCAGTCTGTTGCGGTTACGTGTGCGGCCCTATTATCTGCATCAGATGGATCTGGTGCGGGGCACTGCCCACTTTCGTACGCCGCTTCAGCAGGGGAGAGAGTTAATTGGAGCGCTGAGGGGAAAGGTCTCAGGTCTGGCTATTCCCCACTTTGTGATAGACCTGCCTGGCGGAAAGGGAAAGGTACCGGTCCTGCCAGATAGCCTGTATAGGGATGGCTATGGCTGGCAGGTCCAGACCTGTAGTGGCGAATGGGTCAGGTATGCTGATCCTGTCTGAGACAGGTCACCGGAACTGTTTACGCATCTCCAACACATTGCCGCCTTCAACCGGGTAATACGCTACGGAATCCATCAGTGACCG
>JAJTBI010000038.1 GCA_021286935.1 Geobacteraceae bacterium | reverse complement strand
AATGGTCTCGCCAGGGCCGGGCAGACCACGGTGGAAGGTCACCACCGCATCCAGCAGGCGGTAGACCGCCAACCCCTTGGTGATGAAGTCAATTCCCAGATAGCCGGACAGGAACAGGTCCGCCTGACCAGCCTCCACTGCGATGCAGGTGGGAATGCGACCACCATCCAGGTACCAGGCATGGGGGAAGATATCATGCTCGGTGATCACCCGGCCATGGGTCATGGAGCGTGGCTCTCCCTCAACCCGGATAATCCGGTCCACCAGCATCAACGGCTCATCCGGCAGACGTACCCGGGTGGGGAAGCTATCCACCTCGGCAAATTGCGGTCCCAGCATCTTGGCCACTGAACCGATGGCAAATTCCAGGCACATCTCACGGTTAAAGGCACAGAGCGGCTCTGTTGGTTTTAACTGCTGTGTTGGCTGTTGTTGATACTGCTGCTGTTCAGCAGGCAACACATCATCACCCAGCGCCTGTTGCAGGCTGGCCTGCAGTGCCAGGGCCTGTGCCATGGATTGGGTCAGGCTGTTGCTGAGGTTTAAGAACGCCTCGTGGGCCGCAATCTGTGCTGCCTGGGCCTGGCTGAACTCCTGCAGCAGGGCGTCGGTGCTGTTGTGTTGTTGTGGTACCACCTGTAGCTGATCTGCTTGCTGAGGCGCTGAAGCTTTGCTGACAGGCGGTTGGGGCGGTGCGCTGGCCACAGGCGGCAGTGTCGGCACTCTAAACGGCTTGCCGCCAATTGTCAGCCTGACTTGCGAGCTGTTGCTTGTGACCTGGGTTGCAAGGGGCTCAGCCATGCAGAGTGGCGACAGGTCCAGCGGCACCCGCTCGGCAATCAGGCTAGCCAGCAGACGCAGCAGGTTCAGTACCTGATCCTGGCCGTTGAAACAGGCTGAACGGGCCAGGTGTGGGCGTCCCTCCAGAATCCGGCTGATCATCCTGCTACAGGAATTGCCCGGCCCCATTTCCAGGAACAGACGTACGCCGTCGCGGTAGGCAGCCTCAATGGTGGCTGAATAGTCAATCCCGTGCAGTGCCTGATCAAGGATCGCTGCGGCGCAGCTCTCCCTGGTCGGCTCAAAACGGTCTCCTTTGGCGTTGCTGTAGAAGGTCACCCCCTGGGGCGGATTGGTCGTAAACAGGTGCAGGTCATGGTACGGGGTTGCCACCGGTTGAGCCACTTCGCAATGTACCGTGGTTACGCCATAGAGCGGGAAGAAGTGGCAGCCGAGACGGCTGACCAGCTCACGTACTGCGGCGCTGTCTCCACCCACCACACATTCGTCCGGGGTATTGATGATCAGCAGATAGACCTGTGACAATGCGGCAATCTCTGTACGCACCTGATCAGCCGGGGCCATCACCACCCCCAGGCTCCAGTTGACCTGCTGGTCATTAGGAAGCCCCCAGGCGGCCCTGGCTGCCCGGCACTCACCAGCCAGGTCATGGGTAAACAAGGTTGATTCCTGCATCCGACTGTACATCAGGTCGCGATCCACCCAGGTCCTGGTGGAGAACAGGGCGGCTGATTCACCCAGGCTGTAGCCGATCACGCTGGTGGGGCTGATACCGAAACTGCGTACCAGGTCGCTGACCCCGCAGCCGGTGGCCACCTGCCCGAAGATCACGGCACGGTGGTTGTCATTGAGCTGTTCTTGCGGCGCGTCTGCCCAGAACAGATTCGGCTGGAACTGGTCTTTCAGCCAGCGGTTTTCCTGGTCCTGATGCCGTAGCACCCCGGGCCAGCAGCAGAACAGGTCTCTGGCCATGGCAGGGTAATGATTGCCGGAACCGGGGAACACAAAGGCGATCTGTCCCTGGCCAGCCAACGGTTCTCTGCTGTAGAACAGCCGGTCCCGCAGGGCAGGAGGTATCTCAACCGATTCAGTATCCTGCTGCAGGGTCTGTCGGCCCTGTTCAATCAGTTGCTCAAGCTGTTCTGCATCAGCTGCCACCAGTGCCATCCCCTGCGGTTGTACTGATTGCAGGGTGATCCTGCTGCAGTATTCAGATGCCAGCCCTGCCAGCCCCAGACCGCTGCCGGCAGTGGCTCGGCAGCGCTGCTGCAACAGGTCCAGTTCTGCTGACAGCTCCGCACTGCTGTTGGCAACCAGCGGAAAGAGCAGCTCCTGACACGGTCCCAATGGCGCATGCCGTCTGGTAGCATCCGTAGCAGGCTGCTGATCCCAGCCTTCCAGCACCACGTGGCTGCAGGAACCATCAATGCCGCAGACCGATACACCGGCCCGGCGTGGGCCATCTTCGCGGTTACGCAGCCAGTAGCGGGGGCTGGTTACCAGCTGCAGCGGTCCCTTGGCCAGTTCCGGGCAGGCTGTTTCAGTGCTGCTGTTGGCCGGAATAATCTCCTGATACAGGGCAAGACAGCCGCGTAGTAGTGATGCCAGACCTGATACGGCGCCGGTATGGCCGATAGCCCCTTTGACACTGCCGACCGGGATTGCATCAGATCTGGAATCAGCAAAGTAGCGGGTCAGTTCCTCTGCCTCAAGCCGGTCCTGATCCGGATTGGCATCAGCCGTGGCCTCAAGCAGGCTCACGGTTGCAGGGGCAATGCCGCTATCTTGGTAGGCACGTTGCAGAGAGTTAGAGTACCCCCCCCATCCCCCCCCTAAATTAGGGGGGGGCGAGGGGGGGGTACCATTACTGGAGCCGATACCGCGGATCACGGCATAGATCCGGTTAGCATCAGCCTCTGCATCGGCAAGACGTTTCAGTACAAAGGCGCAGGCACCTTCACCAATCACCGTGCCATCTGCTTGGCTGTCAAAGGGACGACACTGTCCGGTGGCTGAAAAAGGACGTACTGCATGCTGGCCCAACACTGCCCGCAGATCACCGGCCAGATCAACCGCACCGACCACAGCCTGATCAAGCTCACGTTGCTGCAGCATCCTGACAGCGGTTTCCAGGGCACGGATGCCGGAACTCTCTTCACTGGAAAGGGTAAAACTGGGGCCGCCGATCTTGAACTCCCGCGCAATCCTGCTGGCCACGATGTTACCCAGGCTGCCCATGGTCCGGTTGGCGTTCAGGGCAGGGCTGATGCTGTCCCGCAGCCTGGTTGTCCAGTCTGCCAACTCAGCTTCGGTCAGGTTTCTCCCCAGTTTAACGGCCCAGCCTTTGGCCTGTTGCGGCAGGGGCCAGCGCAGGGAAAAACCGGTGCTGTTCAGATCAAAGGCTATCCCGATCATCACCCCGGTTTTGGGGTTGTCCTGTTTGTCCAGACCTGCATCCTGCAGGGCATTGGCAGCGGTCTGCAGCATCAGCAACTGCTGGGGCTGCATCTCTTCCATCTCTTTGGGGGGGATGCGGAAACGGTTGCTGCCAACCTTGAGCTGATCCATGAACCAGCCGGTAAACGGTGTCCGGTCAAGCCCCTGTTGTTTGAACCAGGCTCGTTGTTCAACACCCCACCAGCGCTTGTTGGGACCGGTCGGTGCCAAGGCATTGCTACTGCCGCCCAGTAACCGTTGCTGCACTGCCTGCAGCCCCTGCCAGGGACCAAAGGAGGCGTCCATGCCAACAATAGCAATCGGTACCCCCCCCTCGCCCCCCCCTGAATCAGGGGGGGGGATCAGAGCGGAGTTTTCCGGTAACCACTCCTCTACCAGCAGGTGGGCATTGATGCCGCCAAAGCCAAAGGCGCTGACTGCAGCACGGCGGGGGATGGTTTCGCCACGGCGTTGCCACGGTTCTGCCTGGGTCAGCACCTTGAACGGGCTTTGCTCCAGTTGCATACCGGGTTGCGGGGACCTGAAATTGGCAGTGGGGGGCAGGGTTGCATGCTGCATGGCCAGCAGCACCTTGGTCAGGGCAGCTGCACCGGCAGCGGTCAGCAAATGGCCGATGTTGGACTTGACCGATCCGATCACACAGCTCTGTTGAGTTTCATTGCCCTGCCAGAGCTCCTTCAGGCTGGCCACCTCCACCGCATCACCAACCGGGGTGCCGGTGGCATGGCATTCAATCAGGTCAACATCCTGCGGTTGCCAGACAGCCCGCTGATAGGCGGCCTGCATGGCCCGCAACTGCCCTTCCGACATCGGTGCCAACAGGCTGCCGCCCACATCATTGGACAGCCCTACAGCCCGGATGATGCCGTAGATCCGGTCGCCGGCTGCCACGGCATCACTGGTCCGCTTTAAGACAAAGATACCGGCACCTTCACCGGTTAACAGACCATCGCCAGCAGCATCAAAGGGGGAACAGATCCCCCGCTTTGACAGGGCACGCAGCTGGCTGAAGCCCATCTGGGTGTAGAGCGGGTCTGGCCGGGAAAGTCCGCCGGTCAGCATGGCATCGGCACGGCCGGAGAGCAGTTCATCCATGGCCAGCTTGATGGCATACAGTGAAGAGGCGCAGGCTGCATCAAGGGTGTTGGTGATACCGCCCAGACCCAGCTGTTGAGCAAGTACACCGGCCGGAAGACCGGCCAGATAGCGGTTGAGCGGAGAGGTGGGGATCGGATCAGATGCCTGGCCGGTTACCTGCTCTTCAAAGCTGCGGCCCAGCCAGTTACGGGCCAGCAACGAAGATGTCTCGGACGGCAGGGCCAGATTGCCGATGATCACCCCGACCCGGGAACGGTCAAGGTCTGCGGTCTGGCTGTCGTTAAAGGCCTTTCTGCCTGCGCTAACCAGAACATGAAACAGGGGATCAAGGTCATCCAGCTCTGGCAGCTGCGGGGTATGGTCCAGAAAACAGCCACGGGTGGTATAGAGGTGATCCTGCTTGCCCACCTCCGGATCAAAGACCTCTTCCGGGGTAACCTGCCAGCGTCCTGGCGGCACCTCGCGGACAGCACTGCGCCCGCTGCGGATCAGCTCCCAGTACTGCTCAAGATCCGGGGCATCAGGAAAGAGCGCGCCGATCCCGACTATGGCAACTGTGCTGCTGTAATCCTGCATCAGGCCGCTACCAGGGCAGCCGTCTGTCCGGCCTGTGGCAACTGATTACGCTGGAAGGCCTGCTGCAGTGAGGCATCAATCACGCATTCGTACCCTTCCAGACGGGCGATCAGTTTGCCGTTTGCCCGCTCAAGGAACTCAACATCAGCAACAGCACTGTGGCTCTGCTGTGAGGTGACCCTGATCACTACCTGTGCGCCATCCTTGGGGAAGGTTTCGTGGAACTGACGGTAGCGACCGGCAAAGGAGGGCAGTGAGCCTGCCCCGAACCGCTCAAAGCTCCAGAGGATCATCATCTGGAAGGCGCTGTCAACCACCAGCGGGTCAGTCAGCCAGTTGCTGCGTAGCGGTTGCTTGATCCAGTTGCCCGGCAGGGGCGCTGCCTTGACCAGTGCTGCAATCCCTTTGTCGGAACAGCCGATCACCTGCTCAATGCCGTGCAGGTCAGGACCGTGGAACAGGTAGGGCTGGTCATAGACCGCACTGCTCTGGTTATAGGGACTGTTGGGCAGTTCCTTGATGGTACGGATACCCTCCGGCAGTTTGTTCGCCAATACGATCTCGGCCCGGGCATGCAGCTGGCTGCGCCCTTCTCCCAGGCTGCTGACCAGTTCCACCGGCACCGTGTAGAAGGCATCCTGGCGTTTGGCCTTGCCTGCCATCAACTGCAGACTGCAGGGGGTGGAACGGTCAATAATCACCCCTTTGCAGATCCGCAGATCATTGAAACCGTGGAAGCGGAAACCGGGATTGCCATGCAGGGCAGCGTGGGCCAGCCATTCCACAATCATGGCCATCGGCAGCACTGCCTTGTTGTCAATCACGTGGGAGCTGATGAACGGGAAATCATCCACGTTCAGGGTCAGACGCAGCGCCTCTTTGAGCGGTGCTGCAGGTTTCGGGGCATCAATGGACAGGGATGCTCCTTTGACACCGGCCAGTACCGTGACTTCAACCGGGCCGGTAGGTGCGGCGATTTCATGCACCAGCAGGTCTGCACCGGCCTCCAGCGGGATCAGGCCGATCCCTTCAGCGGCAAAGACCTTTTTCAGGGCCGGGGTGACCATGCCACCATCCCAGGGACCCCAGTTGAGGCAGAGGGAACGGCAGTTTACGCGACAACGTGCTTCGGACTGGGCCAGTTTGTTCAAGACCTCGTTGGCAACTGCATAGTCAACCTGGCCGGAGCGTCCCAGACGGCCGGTGGTGGAGCCGAACAGGGCAATAAAGCGTAGGTCATCAGTGCGGGTGGCATCCAGCAGGGAACGCAGGCCAGCCACCTTGGTGCTGTAGACCTGGTTGAACTGTTCTCTGGTCTTGTCAACGATCAGGCGGTCAGCCAGCACACCGGCGCCATGTACAATGCCGCGGATCTGGCCATGCTGGTTGCGCAGGTCGGCCAGCAGGTCAGCAACAGCCTGACTGTCACGGATATCCACTGAACAGTAGAGCGATCTGCCCCCCACCGCCTGGATCTGTGCCATGGTTTCCCGCAGTTCCCGTCCGGCAACCGTGGCCTGATAGCGTTCCTCTATCTCCCGGGGATGCAGCTTTTCAGTGGCATGGGTCAGGATGGCCCGCTTGATGGCGGCTTCATCAGTTATCCCCAACAGCCAGTCCGGTTCCTGTTCCGGCAGGGGACTACGTCCCAACAGCACCAGCAGCGGTTGCCATGCCTTTGCCATGGCCACTGCTGCTCCGGCAGTCACACCCCGTCCGCCACCGGTGATCACCACCAGTTCACCCGGCTGGACCGGTGCAGATACAGTTGCAGCCAGTTCAGGCAGATCCTGCAGGGACAGGCACACCCGTTGCTCTGCTGACAGCCCTACCTCAATCGGACCGTTCAGGAACAGCTCGCTGGCAACTGCCTTTGCAGCAGCAGCCTGGTCTGGGAAGATCCCCAGATCAATCGCCTTGCATGCCACTTCCGGCCATTCATGGCGGGCGGTCTTACTCATGCCTGCCAGACCGCCTGAGAGCGGGTCAACCAGTTGTGATCCTTCAGTGCAGCCAAAGGCGCCATCCAGACGTGAAACCGTGGCAAACAGGGCGCCACCTTCGCGGCTGGCCCGTTTCAGGCCCGGAGCCAGCTGCTTCAGCAACTGGAACCCGTTTTTAAGAAAAGCATCATCCGTGCCGTCTGCCGGTGCAACCAGCACCAGACCAGCCACCTGGTCCATGGGCAGCAGTTCAAGGATATCCAATACCTTGGTCAGGATCACGCCGTGCCCCTGGCTGGTCAGACAGCTGCACAGCTCGGCAGAGAAGCTGGAACCATCATCAGTCACCACGATCACCCCGTTTTGCGCCAGGGAGATGGTGTCAGAGCCGCCAGTAACCGGCATTGCCACTATCCGGCTGCGGTTCAGCACGGCTTGAGACGGTGCTGCTGCAGCTGCTGGCTGAACAGGCGCTGCTGCCTGAAGCGGTGCAACCGGTGCGGCACCGGCGCTCAGGTAGTCGGCAATCTGGCCCAGGGTGTTCAGCACACCCAGCTGGTCAGGTCCGATTACCGGTGCTGTTGGCAGCCGTTCCTGCAGAGCGGAGAGGATCTCAACCCGTTTGATGGAGTCAATCCCCAGGTCAGCATCCATACTCATGGTCAGTTCCAGCATCTCAACCGGATAGCCGGTCTTTTCGCTGACCACCGCCAGCATGGTCTCGGTGATGTTTGAGGCTGCTGGTTGTGCAGTGCTGACAGCTGTAGCAACTATAGCTGTGGGTGCTGCTTCTGCTCCCAGATAGTCAGCGATCTGCCCCAGGGTGTTCAGCACACCAAGCTGGTCAGGGCCGATCACCGGTGCTGAAGGCAGACGTTCCTGCAGGCAGGAAAGGATCTCAACCCGTTTGATGGAGTCAATCCCCAGATCAGCATCCATGCTCATGGTCAGTTCCAGCATCTCAACCGGATAGCCGGTCTTTTCGCTGACCACTGCCAACATGGTTTCGGTAATTACACTGCTTGCTAGTTGGCTGCCACTGACGGCAGCAGGCGCAACAACGGTTGCACCAGCCCCCAGATACTCGGCGATCTGGCCCAGGGTGTTCAGCACACCCAGCTGATCAGGGCCGATCACCGGCGCCGTGGGCAGCCGTTCCTGCAGAGCGGAAAGGATCTCAACCCGTTTGATGGAATCGATCCCCAGGTCAGCATCCATGCTCATGGACAGTTCCAACATCTCAACCGGATAGCCGGTCTTCTCGCTGACCACTGCCAGCATGGTTTCGGTAATTACACTGGATACCTGCTGCACAGGTGCTGAAACCGGCGCAGTCACTGCTGCACCAGCCCCCAGGTAGTCGGCGATCTGGCCCAGGGTGTTCAGCACGCCCAGCTGGTCAGGGCCGATCACCGGCGCAGAAGGTAGCCGCTCCTGCAGGGCGGAGAGGATCTCAACCCGTTTGATGGAGTCAATCCCCAGGTCAGCATCCATGCTCATGGACAGTTCCAGCATTTCCATTGGATAGCCGGTCTTTTCGCTGACCACTGCCAGCAGGGTCTCGGTGACTGCATTGGAGACCGGCTGTGCAGCAACAGGAGCTGGTTGTGCAGTAACCTGCTGCTGAACCGGTTGGGGCTGCGTAACTACTGCTGGCTTGACCGGAGCAGCCGTGGTGACCGGAGCAAGCGGCATGGCCGGCATGGTCGCCATACCACCCTGCAGGACCTGTTGCTGCTGGGAAAGCAGGGTCTGGATGGTGCGGGAAGCGGTCTCCTGTCCCTCCAGAAAGCGGCGGTGCAGTTGGGCGGTTTCTTCCTGCATCCGTTGCAGTACTGCCATCCCTTCACGGGTCACCCGCAATGATTCTGCCAGGGCATCGCGGGAGGCGGTCGGCAGGGCTGCCTGAGTAGTCACTGGAGCAGGGGCAACTGGTATGCTCGTGGCAGCTGGCTGTGCAGCACTGGCCGACTTCGGTGCAACCGGTGGACGTTTGGCTTTAGGTTTGACATAGTTGGCGCCGCAGAGTGGTACCACCAGTAACGGTTTCTTTGCGGGTGCTGCCGGTGCCTGATAGCCCTGATCCCACAACTGCAGGTTAAGTTCAAGACCAAGCACACTCAGTTGCGCCAGGCAGCGTCCCAGGTCAACCAGTCCGTTACGCTTGCCATTGGAGCTGTCCAGGGCCACGCAGCTATGTTCTTTGTCGCCAAGGATCGCCTTGACCAGACCGGATAGGCGGGCACCCGGGCCAACCTCAACAAAGCAACGGATACCGGCAGCGTACATCGCCTCAATCTGGGCCACAAACTCAACCGGACGGGCCAACTGACCAGCCAGCAGTTCTTTGATGGCAGCAGTTTCAGCCGGGTAGGGGGCGGCACTGCTGTTGGCATAGACCGGCATGCTGCCACTGCCCAGCTGGATATCAGCCAGACCAGCCAGAAACGGTGCTGCAGCATCAGCCACCAGCGGGCTGTGGAAGGCAGCAGCAACCGGCAACTGTTTACAGGTCAGTTTGCGGCTCTTGCAGGCAGCTTCGGCCAGTTTGATCTGGTCGGTTGCGCCGGACAGGACCGCCTGGGTCGGGGCATTGCGGTTGGCAATCACCAGATTAATTTTTTCTTCAGCCAGCATCTGCTCAACCGCTGCCAGGGGGGCTGAAACTGCCAGCATGCTGCCCTTGTCGCCAGTCCCTTCAGCCATCAAGGAACCGCGTAAACGGGAGAGGCTGTGGAAGGAGGGTTCATCCAGCAGACCTGCAGCGCATAAGGCGGTCAGTTCACCATAGCTGTGGCCTGCAGCAGCAGTAGCCTTCAGGCCGAACGCCTCCAGCAGGCGCAGGGCACCCAGGCTGATTGCGCCAATGGCTGGCTGGGCGATCTGGGTGGCACGCAGCTCTGCCTCCTGTTGCTCGGCTGCCCCTTGCTCAAAGCGATCAGCAGGGTAGATCAGGTCGTTCAGGCCCGGTGTTGCCGTTTCAGCCTGCTCGAGGCTGTCCAGCAGTTGGGGGAAGGCACAGGCCAGGTCGCGGAGCATACCCACATACTGGGCTCCCTGGCCAGGGAACAGCAGGCCCGGTAGGGTTACAGCACTGCCGGTGGCATAGCAGATACCATCCGGGGTGGTCCAGTTGGCGCCAGGCTGCTTGGCCAGCATGGTTTGGGCGGTATGCAGCAGCGCCGCAAGGTTGCTACTGCGCTCAACGGTCAGGGCCAGACGGCAGGTGGCCTTTGGATCAAAATTGGCCCGTAGGCTGGCTGCCTTGGCACGCAGGTCGTTCCAGACAGTATCAGCAGAAATGCTGGCAAGCTGTGCGGTCAGACCGGCTGCATCAGCTCCGCTGAAGGTCAGCAACTGCACCGAACCATCCCATTCTGCAGCCTCCTGCAGGGGGCGGTATTCTTCCAGGATGGTGTGGAAGTTTGAGCCGCCAAAGCCAAAGGCGCTGACACCGGCGAGGCGAGGGGTGTTGTTGCGGCTGATCCAGGGCCGTTTGCGGGTGGTGATGTAGAACGGGGTGCGGCCGGCAGTGACTTCATCCTGTGGTTTGGTGACCTTGATGGTGGGGGGGATGACCCGGTGGTGCAGGGCCAGGGCAGCCTTGATCAGGCCGGCAGATCCGGCAGCAGCCTTGGCATGGCCGATCTGGGACTTGACCGAGCTGATGGCGCAGAAGGGCTTGTCAGCTTCACCAAAGATCTCCCGTGCTGCTGAGACCTCAACCGCATCACCTACCTTGGTGCCGGTGCCGTGGGCCTCCAGCAGGCCGATGCTGTCCAGGGTAACCCCGGCATTGGCGCAGGCGTTCAGGACAGCTTTCTTCTGGCCGGATGCACTGGGGGTGTAGATCGCTTCACCCTTGCCATCGCTGGAGGAACCGATGCCACGGACAACCGCATAGATTTTGTCGCCATCCCGTTCTGCATCAGCCAGCCGCTTAAGTACCACCAGGCCCAGGCCTTCGCCCAGGATGGTGCCGTCGGCAGAAACATCAAACGGCTTGGCATTGCCGGAGGCTGAGAGGGCCGGGGTCTTGCTGAAACAGGTGTACATGAAGATGTCGTTAAAGGTATCCACCCCGCCGGTTACCACCATGTCAGCAGCACCGGTGGTCAGCTCCATACCGGCCAGATGCAGGGCACTGAAGGAGCTGGCACAGGCAGCATCCACCACGCAGTTGGTGCCGCCCAGGTCGTACTGTTTGCTGATCCGTCCTGCCACCACGTTGCCCAACAGGCCGGGGAAGGAGTTTTCCTGCCAACCCACATAGGAATCGGCAATCCGCTGTACCACATCTTCTGCCACATCCGGTGTTACACCGGCATCATGCAAGGCCTCACGCCAGCGTGGGTGGCCCAGGCGGGCACCCAAAGGAATCACCATCTCCAAGGCACCGGTGACCCCCAGGATCACGCTGACCTTGCTGCGGTCAAACTGCTTGTCCGAGCCATATCCGGCATCCTGCAACGCCTGTCCGGCAGCAACCAGACCCAGCAGCTGCGAGGTGTCAATCGCTTCAAGGGAGTTTGGCGGAATGTTGTATTCCATCGGGTTAAACGGCACTTCGGACAGAAAACCGCCCCGCTTGCCATAGGTCTTGTCCGGGGTCTTGGGGTTGGGATCATAGAGATCATCCACCCGCCAGTGGGAGGCAGGGATCTCGGTGATGGCATCCACGCCTTCACGGATGGTGGCCCAGTAAGCGGCCTTGTCCTCTGATTTGGGAAAGAGGCAACCGATGCCGATAATGGCCAGTGGTGCTCCGGCAGTGGTAAGGGTGCGGTCCTGTTCTGATTGTTTCACGCGAGAAACTCCTTGATCTCCGGTTTCATCATCTGGGAGCTGCTGCTGCCCCCGGTAAAACGTTGCAGGTTGGCACGGCTGATGGCTGCCGCACCCTCCAGAATATTGCGGGCCACACAGGCGGCGCGGCGGTTGGCAGGTGCTTCCAACTGACTGCCTTTGACCCATTCGTTAAAGGCCCCCATGGCAGGGCCGCACCAAACCTGATAATCAATGGTCCGTTTGGGGTCGCCATCCTTGGCCCAGTGGGCAGCCTGACCCAGGTACCAGCGAAACACCAGCGCCATACGGTGTTTCGGTTCGCGCTCAGCCCGTTCCACCTGGCGCGGGTCACGCTGCAGAAAGAAGCTGCGGGTCTGCTGCCAGATCTGCTCCAGCGGCGTCAGGAAGACGGTCTTTTCCAGTTTCTCCCGCTCTGCTGCCGGGATCGCCTCAATACTTTCATGGCTGCGGTATAACTCGTACAGCTTGGCTGCCCGCATGGCAAACATGGTGCCGCGCTTCAACACCTGTACCGTAACCCCCATCTCAAACATATCGGCAGCCGGTGCCATGGTCACATCAGCCTGATGGGTCTCAGCCAGCATCTTGCGTACTGCATCGGATGTGCCGGATTCAACGCAGGCCTGATGCACAGAGCCGACCATGATCCAGGCAGCGCCCATGCTGAAGGCTGCTGCTGCTGATTGGGGGGTGCCGATGCCGCCACCCAGACCGACCCGCAACGCCATCGGGTAGTTGTGTTGCTGCTGCATCCGCTGCGCCACTGACTGGATGGTGGGCAGCAGGGTCAGGGCTGGCCGGTTATCAGTATGGCCGCCGGAATCAGCCTCAGCCGTAATATCCTGCGCCATCGGGATTTGACGGGCTAGTTCAGCCTGTTCAGCGGTTATATGACCCTGTTGCAGCAGGCTGTTGAGCAGTTTTTCAGGGGCAGGGGAGAAGAATTTTTCAGCCAACTCCTCGCGGGAGACCTTGGCAATGATCCGGTTGGGGGTGACGATGCTGCCATCAGCGGCACGATGGATGCCATGCAGGCGGTAGCGCACCAGCGGCAGGGTCAGTGCCAGAAAGGCCGATGCCTCCACCAGCTGTACCCCTTTGCGGATGTACAGCTCTGCCAGGGCAGCCTCAAGATCAGGCTCCTGGGGGGAATGGATCAGGTTGCAGCCAAACGGGACATTACTGGCCAGCAGCTGGTCAACTGCTGCCTCAACCGTGGATAGCGGCAGTCCGGCAGCGCCAAAGAATCCCAGCATGCCTGCCTTGCCAAGTGCAATTGCCAGGGGTACTGAACTGATCCCCTTGGCCATGGAGCCACCCAGATACGGGTAGCGGATGCCAAGCTCTTGACAGAAGCCGGTGTCACCCAGTTGTTCTGGCACAATCCGGCCAAGCTGTTCCTCAAACGGTGCGGTTAATGGGTTCAAGGGCTGTTTCCTGCCTTTGGTAGGCTAATAAAATCAAATGCGTAAAAATATATGAAAATGAATGGTTTTTCAAGAAAATTGGCAGAAATTACCTAATAGTATTCTTCTTCGTAGGCCGGAACCTGATCCATAAAACCCGGCAGCTGCTCAGCCCGGACCATTGCTTGATCAAGATCTGCAATCAAGCGCTCCCGGTCTTTGGGATAACTGCCAGCCAGGTTCAGGAAGTTAGAGACATGGTTGGAGCGCAGGATGGTTCGCTGGGGTGCCAGATGACACAGCAGTTCCCGCGCCTCCAGCAACAGCTCACGGTGGTTGCATTGCTCAAGCGAACGGACAAACGGTTCGTTGTGGCGGTGAAACAGGGTCAGCAGCGAGAAATACTCCGGGTTGACCTGGTTGACCCAGGCAGCGGTGGCTCTGGCATGTTCCAGGCTGCGGCTCCGCCCGGCCAGGCCGAGGATCGCCGTGACTGACAGCTTCATACCGGCCTGGCGTGCCACCAGAGCTAGTTCAGCCATCCGGTTACTGTCAAAGCCCTTGTTGATCTGCTGCAGGGTCTCGTCATCACCAGACTCAAGACCAAAGTACAGAATCCGCAGCTTTTTTTTCCGCAGCAGCTGCAGTTGCTCTACGGTCTTGGTGGTCAGGCTGTTGGGTGAGGCATAGGAACCGATCCGCGTCAGACCGGGGAACGTGGTAGCCAAGGCGTCCAGAATAGTGACCAGCCCCTCAAACGGGTAGATCAAAGCATCGCCATCAGCCAGAAAAAACCGTTCAACCCGTGATCGGTAAGCCGCCGGTATCCCGCTGATCTCAGCCAGCATCTCATCCACAGGGCGAACGCGAAACTGCTTGCCCTTGTACATACCGCAGAAACTGCACTGGTTATGGGAACAGCCTACGGTGATCTGGAAGATCAGGCTGCGGGCCTCACTGGGGGGGCGGAATACCGGTTCAACATAACGGGGCATGCTAGACTCCTGGCCGGGATTTTTTTCAGTGCAAAGCTGCAAGCAGATCTGATAGTAATCAATGAGTCGTGATTGGCAAACAATTTTACCTGTCTGGGGGTAGTATGAAAGTTCTTGTTGATCTTTGCGTGGTACCGATGGGGGTGGGTGTTTCTGTATCCAGCTATATTGCTGCCTGCGAAAAGGTGCTGACCGAGGCTGGGCTGAAGACGGCACTACATTCCTACGGCACCAACATTGAAGGTGAATGGGATGCAGTCTTTGCGGCCATCAAACGTTGCCATGAAGTGGTGCATGGGATGGGGGCGCCGCGTATCACCACCACCATCAAGATGGGGACTCGCACTGATCGTGAACAGACCATGGAAGACAAGATCAACAGCGTCCAGGCAAAGCTGGGGTAACAGGCCATGTTTGAATGTCAGTACAACGAGGAGATGGAGGCAGAGGTGAAGCGGCTGGAGGCCAAGGCACGGGCGGTTGCAGCCGGACATCCGGAGTGGCTGAATGCCTGTGCTGTGTGTGGAGTGGAACTGCAGACGGTTGATGTCAGCTGCTGTGGGATCTGCAACGAAAAATGATATGTCAGTTATGATGAGGCGTTAGGTAGCGGATTCTGCTGAGGTGCCAGATACACTCATTGCCCGTTTGACCCTTGATAGCAGGGTGACCGCCTTGATCGGCTTGCTCATGAAATCGAAAAATCCCAGATCAAAAAGCCTGGCCTCATCATCGTCAGTTGTTTTGTCGCTGATCAGGATGACCGGAATTGATCTGAGATCATGAATCGCCTTGATCAGCTTGATCAATTGGAATCCATCAAAATTGGGCATTACCTTGTCTGTCAGCACTACCTGAGGGCGACTGGCAACGATTTCCTTGTACGCCTCCATGCCATCGGCGGCCAGCAGCACCCGAAAGCCGTTGTTGGTCAAAATTTCCTTCAACATTTCCCGCGTCAGTTTGTCATCATCGGCAATGAGAACGGTTTTTTCCTTTGGCTTCTGTATCTCTCTGCCAAGGTAGTGTTTACAAAAAGCGGCAAAAAAATCGTTTCGTGACACCACGGCCGGGACAATGGTCAGCCCTTGATTTTTGGCAATATTGTTTGCCATTTTCATGTCTGTAGGGTCAGTTACCGCCATTAAAAGGTTGTTGCCATCCTGACGTAGCGGAAACAGGTTGAATTCAAGTGCTGTTTCAGGCGTAATCAATGCAAGCAGCTGCTTGGAATAGCTGTATTGTGCAATATTGGGCAGGTGCTTGATATTGAACTGCTCAGCCAATGCCTCAGAAAGTTCACTTCCAGTAATAAGTCCTCTATCTTCAAGGAACCAGCCAAAGCGTTTATTTTCCGCACTGGCCAGTTTACTCATACGCTCAACCGTTACCGGTGAGAGGATGCCTCTATTAACCAGTATTTCTCCCAGCAGTTTTTTAGGTGACATATATGAGTACCTATAATGTGCCTATTTCTGTGATGGAATTAGTGAGAATAACAAACTGCCGATGATTTCTAATGCCGGTACAGGCCGAATGCTTGAATATTTGATAATGTATATGTTTGTATATTGAAAGTCCAGTGACTCTGGTAATTGCAATAGGCTGGTTACGTCAGTAAAAAGAAAAGCCCTTGGGTTGTCAAGGGCTTTGGGGGCATCGGATGATGCCGGGATTACTAATGTGGTAGAGGCCGGAATAATACAGTATTGAAATTATTAATATATTTATGGTGTTTCTTGAAAAAGGCCCCTTAAAAAGCCCCCAAAAGCTTTTGCTTGCCGCAAAACTGGCACTGTATTCCCTCCACTTTTCCGGCCAGCTTTGTGAATACCCAACAAAAAAAACCGACTGTCATTTCTGCCTTGTCCATTTCTCCGTTATGAGAAGCATTTGTTTCGTAGTCAGACAGTGGGGTCTTGTCTGCCCGCTCTACCAAACAGTGCGGTAGGACCCGTAAGTTTCATTCTTTCACCACAACAACAAAAAATAAATGGACGTATATTTTGGGGTCTTGCGTCACCGCAGGGAGATTACATGTAGGAGGACCCGCGATATTTTACGAGAATACATAACGCCTGTATTCAAAAAACATAGTTCGTGGGGGATTCTATCGTGGATGCTTCCACAGTCTGAGGGGTGCGGGGATTACCGAACGGAGAATCAGCCAGGGGCGAACAGGCGACGCAGAAACGGGGCATAGTCTACACCATGCCCCGCCGCTGTTACTCTCCAGGCTGTTGCTGATCTGTTGAGGGCCGCTCCACCTTGCCTATGGCCTGCAAGTATTTATGGTGGGCCTGATCTGCCAGGCCAGCATACGGGCCGCGCTGGTGCTTGGTTGTCGGTGTGGTACGGTAGCAGGCTCTTAGTTTTGGTTGCTTGCGGTTCTGCAAGTGGCGTTGGTGTGAGAATGTGCGGGCCATTAGAATATCGCCTCCCCCTCATAGCTGCCTATCTTCATAGGTACAACCTCTAATTCAGCCATGCCGGAAAATAGAACGTTACGCTTTCGGGATAACCGCCCACAAATACCCATGCCATCTGTATCAGGCACTTCCAGCCAGGCCAGACAGTTGTCAGCATTGCAGTGCTTGTCCATCTCTTTGAACGGACAGAAATAGGCTTGTGCAGTATCGGGATACATTGGTTGCATGGTCTATACCTCCGTTCTTGCTGCATCAATCAAGTCAATCTGCTGCTGAATGCCGACGGCCTGTTGCTCACAGATTCGACGGAAGAATTTTTCTTTGCCGCTTTCATTCCGGAGGTGGCTGGAAAGTTGCGAGTGCATCCGCAGCATGGCTGCCAGTTGTTCGAGTGCGTCCCGGTAGTCTTTCATTATTCACCCCCCTGTAGTTCGTCAAACTGCTGTTGTAAGCGGTTACGTTGCTCTGTAAGCGATTTTATGAGTTGGTCCAATACTTGAATCGCCCCTTTGATTTGTGCCAGCCTTAAAATAGTCTCTTTAGTCATGTCGCTACCCTTTCACGTTGTATAAGTGTTATTTTTGACGTGTTACCAGCGTTACCCGTTACCAAATATCTCAACATATTGTTTTGGCTTTTCTTTTCAAGGTAACGTCTGTTTTTCTATGCTGATAACGGTAACGGATGTATCCGTTACCTGTTACCAATGTTACTTTTTACCCGTTACCATTTTAATTCAATTATTACGGTATTTTAAGAGCATAGTAACGGAGGTAACGCCGGTAACATGCCCACGGTACAGATATTTAAAAATCATCATCAAGCCGGGCCGGTGCGTGATAGATTCGGCAAGCCCCAGCACCGGGCAGCTTTTTGAGCTGGCAAATGTCACCGTTCTTATGGACAGACAGCCATCCATGATCTACCAGCACACGGGCTGCCCAGCGTGGTTCTGCCGTGCCTATGGCCTCTCTGAAGGCTGCCGGGAATATGAAAAATTCCATGCCGGAATCTTCAGACATGGCAACAGCAACCGACCGCCTGAACCCTGCCCGGTTAATCACCGGACGCGCCGGACCTTTAAACTCTCCATCCATAGGGGTAAAGCGGGCCTCTCCGTGGGTCTGCAACCACCCCTCGAAGGTTTCCAGCAAGGTCTTGACCTCAAGCGGGCCATGACCACCCCGCCGCTGTAGCCATGCGTTAAAACATTCACGGATGCCCCAGGTGGCCTCACCTTCAGGCCAGGGTAGGACACCATGACGAGCTGCATACTCACCAGCAGCAGCCAGCAGGCCAAACCGTGCCGCTACCCTCATTACCTGCCCGTCACTGCCAGCGGGTGCCACATCATCAACAAACGCCTTGATTGCCCGTAGGAAGGCTTGACGGGTCTGGTTGCTGTCTGTGTTAAGGTCACGGGCTAAAACATCAAGGAATGCCCGCAGCGGTGTACCGTGATTCTGAGAGGTGGCAAGCCTGAAGTGGTCAGACAGGGCCGCGCCGGATTCAAGGCCGTGCAAGGTTTCATAGATGCCGTTATTCATGGTTTTTGCCTCCCTTGTCTGGTATGGCCGGGATACTTACCAAACGCAGCTCTTGACCAGCAGCAGGCTTTTTGCCGATAGTTTTAAGCATGGCTGACATATCGACTTCACCGGTTGTTAAAAACAGGTTGCGCCAGCTCTTGCGCTCCCTTGCTTCGCCCCGCTGATCTGCCCGGCCTCTACCGATACCGGATGCCAGCTTGTAGACCAGGCCACCAAGTGCATCAGGGGACGCTTGCCCCAGTTCATCCAGGATCAACAGGCCATCGTTACAAACCGCCGCCGCTGCCTCAAGGTTGCTTGCTGTAGCATCAAGGGTCTTGATAGTGGTTGCCGGGTTGCCGCTGACTGAGGCCGCCACGCGTAGCAGGGTTGTTTTGCCGCAAGAGCTGGGGCCGACAAGGTGAAACCCTCCCCCCTCCATGCCTACCACCTTGAGCAGAGGAGGTGCCAGGGCCGCACATACAGCAAGAATCGCCCGCGAGTTGCCAACACACAGACCGCCTATTTGCTGGCCCCATGCCGGTTTTGTGCCTGATACTTCATAGCCTGCCGGGGTGTCGCCGGTCAGTGATTGCGTAAGTAAAACCTTGCTCTTGCTCATTTCTTGGTTGCCTCCTCTCCTATGGTGCTGTCCGGCAGGATGAATAGCCACCGGCTTGCAATCTGAACCCAGCCAGTACGATCAACAAGAACGAAGCGGGGCAGGTTGCGGCTGTGCCTTAAAATGGCACTGACAAAATCACCAAACAGTTGACGCGCCCTGATACCGACACCAAAGAAACCGCCACGGGCTGCAAACTCGATCCGGGCCAGTTCTCCCCCTGCTTTTTGCAGGTCTGCATTACGCAGCAGAAAAACAACCTTCTGCTGATCTGGGTTGACCATTTCAAGCAGGATTGAGAAATCTTCACCCCGTGCGGTTCTGGCAATGCCCAGCGGCTTGATGTAGGAGCAAAAAAAGACTGCTTGCGGTTCATCGTCTTTTTTTGCTGCTGGTGTCCAGTAGACCCCGCCTGCCCTGATCTCAAACGGGCCAAAGACAACCAATGTCTTTTCAGCACTGGCAACGCTGCCGATCTGGTCGGCAACCCGCCGCTTGCCGCCTGGGGTGGCTGCCAGGTCGTTAAAATCTGACGGCTCACTCGACATAGGGGACCACCTCCCCAAAGTCTGGAAAAACCGCCTGCCCCTGAACAGCTTCAGCAGCTTCAAGGGCTTTTTGTCTGCCTACCGGGTCAGCATCCCCGGCAATCACCAAAACAGCAGCAGGGAAGGCGGCACGGGCTGCCAGTGCTACCGGCTTGAGGTTGCCAGCAAAACCACAGACCGCCACCGGGTGGCCGGTTGCCTCATGGATGGTGGCACCAGTGGCAAAGCCTTCAGCCAGGATCAAGACACTGGCCACCTTTGGGCCGAACCTGTGCGAACAGGCCGCCACCATGCCACCGGACAGAAACCGCTTGCTGCCGTCTGGCTGGATGAATTGAAGGGTGGTGATAGTGCCGCGCTGATCCCGGTAATCAAACACCAAGGCCGGGCCGATCTGCCGGGCGCGGTAGGGCTGTATCCCTTTACGGACAAGATACGGATGGTCAGGACGGGCCGGTCTGGACCGATCCCAGAGTTGAACCGCTTTGACGGCTGCCTGCTGTTGCGCTTCAAGCCGTTCAGCTTCAGCCTTTGCCCGTGCTGCTTCCTGCTGCCGGGCAAATTCGGCTTTTTCGGCTGGGGTATAGGTACGGGTGATGCTGGTACACCAGTTGACTGATACCCCCAGCTTCCAGCTACCCACCGCGCCGCCGGTTGTGCCGTCTGGGTTATGGGTAGCCATGTACCAGGCGTTTCTTTGTCCGGGCCGATCATTTAGCCGGTCATGGTAGCGATGAACTACAGCATCAATCTGAAGGGTGTCAGGCGGGGCAATGCCGATGCTTGCCGCCGCCGCTGCAATGGCTTCGGTGGGGTCGTCGTTAGTCATGACTTACCCCCAGGGAATCAATGAAACTGAGAATGTCAGAGGCACGCCAGCAGGTGGTTGCTGGTCCCAGTTTTACCGGCTGGGGGTAGCGGCCATCTTTGACACCGGCCAGCCAGGAAGAACGGCCAATAGGGAGGAGTTGCAAAACTTGGGGGAGCCTTAACAGGCCCAGGGGGTTGACGGTGGCGGGCTGTGCTGCCGGGGGGGTGGTTGCGGTTTTCATTTGGTCTAGCCTCGTTCAAGTGGATTCGGTGCGCTCCGTTGAACGTAGGCTAGACGGGTTTTGTAGGTTATTAAGGAAACGTCCGATAGAGTAACGGAAATTTCCGATACACAAGGTCAATCTGACTGCTTTATGTATGAGAGAACTGCTTCTTTTAGGTGCTTTCTGACAGTTCTATCCGAAACACTCACGCCTAAACCTTCAGCGACTTCAGATAGTTGTTTAGGTATCGGGCTTCTCTCTTGATTAACATCATAACCATATCCATCCACAGCCATAACAGCAATTATTTTCAAGAGGCTGTTGAGCGCGTTTTGATTGTCGGATTCTTTGGTAATGGTCTGTTTTTCAGCCTCTTCAGTTTTGAATAGTTCCGCTTCAAACCTTAAGGCCTCGTCTTTTTGTATCTCATACCATGAAGAAATAACACGGGATGTTGACGGCTTTGGCTCTCCCCATCGAACAAATCCACCACCAAGTTGCTGTCTTGTCTCTTTATATTCTGCCTTGATTGAGCCAGTTTTACACAGCGAAAGGATTTTGTGGTGGGGAATATCAAGCTCTACTGCAAGTTGTCTATCCGTATAAACGTCAAGTATCGGTGGTGTAAATCTCTTCATGTCCGCCCCCTTCGTGCGGTACCCCTCAAACAAACCCCAGGAAAGGCCGGGAGGGTCCGGCCTGTTCGCCCCGTCGGGCTATCCTGGGAAGGGGTAGTTTTATGCTTGGGCTACCCGGAATTTTTCAGGTAAATACTTCAGGTCATCAACTGAGACATCATCACCAGTAAGCAGCAACTCCATCAGGGCCACAAGCAGCGGTTTTGCGCTGTAGTCACGGGCTATTCGCTCAAGCTCGTCTTTGCGTTCCGACAAGGAAAAGGTTGACCGATACTCTTGACCAAGTTCCACCACCTCATCAAAGCTCACTCTTGCCATACCTGCCTCCTTTCATGCTGCCTTTGTTATTGGTATCACCTTTGCCCCGGCCTTCAGGCCGTCAAGGTAGTCTGCCCATTGCTGCATCATTTTCCGTCGTTCCTGAATATGGGTGGTTCGGTTGTAAGCTCTGCCCAGCCGATCCGGTACAGCGTGGGCAAGTTGGGCCTCAATCGCGTCAGGGGTGAACCCCAGCACCTCATGTAGCAACGTTCGTGCAACTGCCCGCCAGCCATGTGAAGATAGTTCGTGCTTCTCTATTCCCATGCGACGCAGACCAGTGTTCAAGGTGTTTTCAGATATGCAGCGGGTGTCTGACAGGCTGCTGGGGAAAACCAGCTTGCTACCGCCTGTCAGTGGCTGAAGCGTCTTGATGATATCTATTGCCTGAGTTGGTAGCGGGACCAAGTGGGCTTGCTTCATTTTCATACGGGCCGCCGGGATTGACCATTCAGCAGCATCAAGGTCAAGCTCTGCCCACTCCATGCCCCGCAGTTCTCCAGGACGGCAGAACAGCATAGGTAGCAGCTTTAATGCACACTGAACGACGTATGAGCCGCTATAGTCATCAATCGCACGCAACAGGGCGGCAACTTCTTTCGGGTCGGTTGGTGCTGCTCTGTGGCCATGATTTACGGGTGGTAATATTTTGAACAAGTCTCTGGTAGGGTCGCGCTTTACTTTGCCGGTACCTATGGCATAGCGAAAGATCATTCCGCAATGGCTGCGCGTACGGTGGGCTTGGTCAAGGGCGGGGCGGTTGGCTATTCGTTCCAGTACAGCCAGAATGTCAGGGGCCTCTATGGTGGCTATATCCATGCCGCCAATATGGGGGAATACATCACGTTCCAGCCAGGTCATGATTCGGGTGGCATGGTGGGCAGTCCAGGTGCTGAAAAACTTATTGTGCCAGGCGCGGGCTATGTGTTCAAAGGTGCTTTCAAGCTCTATCTGTTTTGCTTCGACAACAGCGGTCTGTTGCTGCTTCTTGGCCTGCTTTGACATTACCGCCGCCGGGTCCTGATCGTCAGCCAACAGATTTTGTGCATCTTCCTTGCGCCGCCGTGCTTCAGCCAGGGAGACAGCAGGATATTGACCAAGGGAAAGTTTTCTTTCTTTACCAGCAAAGTGGTACTTGAGGTTCCAGAGTTTTCCACCGGTAGGAGTGATTAAAAGGTAAAGCCCGCCGCCGTCGGTCAGCTTGTAGGGCTTTTCTTGTTTCTTCGCCTTTTCAATTTGCAGGTCGGTAAGTGATACAACCCTTTTAGGCATTGGCTTTACCTCCGTTTTGGGGCCTTTTTGTTTTTCTCTTTGGGGCCTAAATAAAAAAAGCCCCTGAAAAAGCCCCCAAAAAATCTGGATTCAAGCATATCAGGCTGGATTGTGTTGGACAAGGCAAAAAGAAAAGCCCTTGAAATTCAAGGGCTTTAAGGTTGCATCGGATGATGCTGGATTGTTAGCTGGTACCAGAGGCCGGACTCGAACCGGCATGAGGTTGCCCTCGGCAGATTTTGAGTCTGCTGTGTCTACCATTTCACCACTCTGGCAAAGTTTTGCGACTATACCTAATCAGCCCGCTGAGAGTCAAGAGGCTTTATCAGGTCTTTGAAAAACTACTGCGGAGGCTGTCTACGGCGTTGCGCGGTGCTCTCTTCCTCGTCTAACTATTCTGTTATGTCTCGGTCGATGCGCGCCGTGCGCCTTGTATCCAGCCTTCCTCATGACGTTTTTAAAAGCCATGTTTATGCATTGGCGGTTGATGGGCGGGGCTGTTCCTTATCAGTTCGGTTGATAACCGGGGCGATCTGGTTGGCAAATGCCATGGCCAGTTTCAGGTCGTCATGGCTGAACGCTCCGGAATTCTTGTTTATTGCCTGTAATACTCCGATTACCGTTCCGTTAACCCGCAGTGGTACGGCAATCATATCACGGGTGGTAAATCCAAGTTCTTTGTCGGTAAACTTAAAGAAACGTTCATCTGCCTGAACATCCGGTACGATGATCGGCAGGTCGTTCTGGGCAACCCATCCTGAAATGCCCTGGCCTTTGGGTACCCGGAAAAACGGTAGCAGATCTTCTTTGCAGCCGGTTACAACTTCAAAATCAAGGTGTCCAGTAAATTCGTCAATCAGCAGCAGACTGCCGGCTTCTGCTCCGGTCAGGCGGCAGACAGACTTCACGGCATGATCCATGATAACTGAGCGTTCATGTGACGAGTTGACCAGGGCAGCCATTTCCATCATGGCCTTCAGCTTGTCTTGGGCGATGTCGTTAGTTTTTTTCTGTGGCATGGTGTCTTCTCCAAAAAAGATTTCTTTGGCACGAGGTGCATTCAAATTTTAAGCGATTGAACAGTTTGGGCTCATCAGTTTTTAAACTCAAGGACAAATGGTGCCCAGTTTAGGAGATAGCTACTGGCATCCGGTCTAGCCGACGTCTCATCAGTAAAAAGAATGAGATAGATAGTTGTTACACCTGAAAATGGAGGAGAGAAGTCATTAATCTGCCTAACGGTAAACAGATGGCTGCCATCCTGCTGAGGCTCGAAGTTTGTATAGTTACGTCCAGACATGATGATCAGCGGATCTGTAGCAAGCCTGTTTTTTAGTGCAACATACTCATCCCGGCCTTTGGGGTCCTGCACACTCCCCCACGCAGTCTCGAATGCTGCTGACCAGCCTTGATAAAAATCCAATCCCTCATTATCCACATACAGTTGTGACGGGGAGGCAGCTGATCCTGTACCGGCAAATGATATGATTGGATCGTGTAGCTCTTTGATCTGCTTCTTTAGTTTTGGATTAAAGCTGGCGTAAACCGAAGGGGCTGAACCTTTGCCGGTATAGCGGATTGAGAATGTAGTGCGGGAAAGTGTTATTGCTCCAGAATTTGGTTGGATAACCCGGCCGTTCTGGATAAACTGAAAATCTTTGATGATACCGGATGGTGCCGCGGCATTTGCCGATTGTATGTTTGAGAAAAAAACAGAAATCACTATGAACAGAATAGCTCCCAGACGCACAGAAATCTCCCTTACGATGGTTTTCTTTAAAGTCAGCTTGCGGACAAAACAGGTCTTACATATGCTGCTTATAGCATACCTAGGTAGATTCGCAAGTGAAGGTCAAGGACAAATATTATGAAAAACACTGAAAGTGTACCAACACCCCAGCTTCAGGCCTGGGACAAGCAGTACGTCTGGCATCCCTTTACCCAGATGCAGGATTGGCTGGCTGATGATCCGATTGTCATTGTGGCAGGTGAGGGGAGCTGGCTGATCGATTCAGATGGAAACCGTTATCTGGACGGTGTTGCTTCCATGTGGACCAATGTGCATGGTCATAGTCATCCTG
>JAJTBI010000037.1 GCA_021286935.1 Geobacteraceae bacterium | reverse complement strand
CCAGGGTTTGTTTGAGTAGCTTGATGCTTTCTGGCGCTTGCGGGTCAGGAACATCAGATTCATCAAGCAGCAGTGGGCTGTAACCGGCGGCAGCAGTCTCTTCAGCCTTTACTGCTGCACAATACGCATCCATCTCTTCCGGGGTAAGCATACGTCTGGCGTTTGGATAAACCATGGAGTACAGCTCAAGCAGCATATCTCTCACAGCATCATGATCTTGGTCTTCATGGTAATCAATTGCCTCACGGATTATCTTGCCTAACTGCTCAAGGTCTACCTTCTTGTTGATTTCAAACGGGTTGTTTTGCATGGTGTTGTCTCCTGTTTTTCAGGTTGTTGGTTGTGCTACCGACCAGGCGGCAGTCATCTGGTTAAAGGTTAAACGGGCTTTGCTTATGTCGCTGTTTTGCAATGCCCGGATATGCTCACGCCACAAGTCAGGGCGGTGTTGACGGTTCCAGCTCCAGCAGTCTTTGCAGGGGTCACGGGTGCGGAAGTCTTCAGCCATACTGCGGTAATCCTGATCAACCGCTGGTCGAGCATGGCCGGTTTCAATCAGGCGGGTTTCCTTGCCTGCGGCAACAGTCAGGAAATCACCAGCAGCCAGCTCCAGCACGGCAGCGTCATGACGTACTTTGCAGGGTTTCAAAATGCAGACAGTCACGGGGAAACCTCCACGGCATCCAAATCAATGACGTCCGCCCCCTCCTGGCTGGGGGATTGATCCAGCAGGCAATATTCAACGGGACGCTGATCATGGAACTGGTGGTATTGAAGGCTCCAACGATGGAAAAACAGGCCAATCTTGCCCTCTTCGTTACGGTCATCACGGGCCTTAAAGCACTGCAGTAGTGCGTCAGGTGTGCGTTCCAATTCGTGGCGGGTCAACTTGATCGACTCTCCAGCCTCCAGTTTCAGCAGATCAGCCTCTTTCAGCTTGTTACGCCAGCAGCTCCATACGTTGCTGGCAAGGTCGGTAATGTCGCCAGAGCCCTTCACGTCCAACTTGCCGGGAGGAGTGTTTTCGTCCTGGCCTTTGCGGGCATGGGCAATCAGTAGAATGTGGGTATTAGTTTCGTTCACAAAATCATTCAACTGATCCAGAAACTTCTTCTGCGCTGCATAGTCCTCTGAGCTGATCCCGCATTTCAGAAGGCTGTCTATTACGAAGGCAGTCACGCCATAGCGCCGATAGGCATAGCGAAAAACCTCCAGAATCCTGGCGGTATTGGCTGTACCCAGCACGTCGAAGATCCAGAGTTTGCCGTCAAACCACTCCAAGCAGCCCCGCACTTCATCCCGCTCCGGCTGCTCTTTGCCCAGGGCTTGGCGAACCATTCTGTAGAGAGTTTTTCGGGGGTGAATTTCAAAGCTTCCGATACAGACCCGCTCCCCCTGAGACATGGCGGCAATCATGATCAACAGCACAGCAAGGGTTTTGCCGTGGCCGTTAACGCCGGTAACTATGGTTACCTCTCCCCTCTGAAAGCGTACCGGTCTTTTTCGCATCTTCCAGGGCAACAGAAAGCCCAACGGTTCGCCGCCGGGCGGGTAAAACTCATCAATTACAGCGTCTGTCCAGGTGGTAGGTGCCTTCAGTTCTGAGGGGTCAAGACTGGCAGCGCTGCTGATAACTTCTGCCATCTGTTCAGTAGTGGCACCTTGCTTCAAGCACTCGTTTGCGTCCTTGAATGGCAATGTGGCAATCCGGCAGCGGTGGCGGCCCAGGCGGTTGATGATCTCTTCGGCTGCCCGCTGTCCCTCCTCATCCTGATCCAGAGCAAGCACAATTTCCTCAAATCGCTCCAGGTGCGGGAACTCGGTTTCAATCCACTGCTGTTTTCCGGCCTTGCCGCCACCGAATGGTACGGAAAGAGCAGGAAACCCATACTGGTACATGGTCAGGGCGTCAATCTCACCTTCAGTCAGCACGATTACCCGGCAACTGTCAGGTACTGCCTGCCATCCGAAGAGAACCGGCTGACAACTAGGCTCAACCAGTGTGAATTTTTTGCCGTCTTTGCGCTCTGTGTGAAGGTACTTGCAGGCCACCAGTTCACCGGCACGGAAAGACGGCAGCACTATCCACGGGCCTTTCATGGGGCGGTCAGATTTCCAGCCTTCAAACGGCCCGACCTCGGCAGTTTCTCCAATCCTGAAAGCGGCCAAGGTCTCGGCAGTCAATCCGCGGCCCGTCAGGTATTGGAAAACGGCACTGCCGGCCTCGGCCTTTTTGGCTGCTTTCGGTGGTTGCGGCTTGCGGTAGGATTTGCCGGATGCATATTGTTCAAATTTTAGTTCCTGAATGCCCAGGTACTGCTTGGCTGATTTCAGGGCATCAGGCAGCGACAAGCCCCGTACTTTTTGCCAGAGGTCAAGCAGGTCTCCTGATTCACCAGTTGCAAAATCACTCCAGCGGCCACGCTTGCTGCCTTCTACGCAAACCTTCAGGCTGCGGCCCTGTTCACCGTCCACGCTTCCGGCTTCCCACTCACGGCCAGACTTGCGCCCGGCAGGAATCAGCATGGCGGCCACATCCTCGGCACGTTCAGTCAACAATTGATTTATTTCGCGAATCTCCATCGGTCAGGCTCCTGCAAAAATGTCGGCATAACGGTTGTCTGAAGGCTTGCTGATGCTGGCTGTTCTGTCTTCGTAAGTCCCTTCGAGCACCTTTGCAGCGTTGCCGTCATTCGCGATAATCCAGTCAAAGGTAGCCTTCCATCCCTTGGCGCCACACAGAAAAGGTGTGTCAGCAATTTGCCGGAAAATGGCGGCCCATTCGTTAATGCTGCGCTCCTTAAGCCGGGCGGAACATTTCTTTGCACGGGTGCTACTCAGCTCACGGACTTTTGAGAGAGGGGTTCCTTCAGCCGTATCATTCCAAAGATTAAAAAGGGCATTTGAAGAGGAAGAGTGACAAGGATCTTCTTTCTTTGAATTTTTTCTACTATATAGTTGTGGATTGTTTGCGGAATCAGTGCGGAGTATTTGCGGAATAACATTCTGTAACATGCCGTCATTATTAGAATCATCTGCGGAGCTTTTGCGGAATACATGCGGAGCTTTTGCGGAATGGCTAATTTTTGCTAATGCTTGTGGAATGTCGTCTTTCAACATACTGTTATTGCGTGATTCATATGTGGAATTATTTAGGTTCACAATCACACCTGATTCAATAAACAACTTTGCCGTCTTTGAATCCCATTGAAATATCCGTCCATACTCCCTCATTGAGCGAGTAATCCCGTCCTGTAGGTCGGCTGTCAGCTTTACCGCTGCTTCAAGCTTCGTATAGGGGCGGTTTGTTGGTAATGCTCTGAGAAGTTCTCTGCTCACTGGTAGCCACTGCATACACGCCTCAATCAGCCTCAAATAGTTGGTTTATCGCAGGAAGGCGGGGTGAGGCGGCCCCGCTGTTCGCCCGGCCAAAGGCTATCCCGCGAAATTGTTACCGGTGTTCATCAAACCGCTTGCGTAACTCGTCGAGCTTTCGGTTTTCTTCGTCTCGATGGTTTTCGGGGATGTAGAAATTTACGCGGGCGTGATCGCCTGCTTGTACACTGCCTGGCTGAACAAATTCGACTTGTATGCCGGTAGTTGGACTATCACCCTCAACCGGCTTTACGGGGTTCTTGACCAGCCCCATGATCTTGGATAGCTCAACTGCAGCATCAAGGCGCTTGGGCAAGCGGTATAGAGCCTTCTGGTTGCCGTGGCGGTCGGTCACAAAATCAAGATCCAGAATTCGCTTCGCTTCAGTTGGTATTTCATGAATGGGACGCACGTTTCCGGCTTCGTCCAGGAATTCTGCGCGATCGACATTGAGGATCTGAGAAAGGTGAAAGACAATGCTGTCAGCTGAAACGCTGTACCGGCGCTGCAGTTCTGCCTTGATTTGCTCTATTCGGGCCTGTACCGCCGCATCCTTGAGCAGCCTGATTGCGTTTACTGCAGCAGATTTGCGGGAAACATTGGGAAACGCTGCAAGGTAGGCATCGGTTTTACTGCTGTTGCGAAGGATGTATTCCCAGCAGAATGCTTCCTGCTTTGGCGGCAGGGCTGCAGATTCAAAGCCAAGCTCGTCAACAAATTCAGGTAGAACAATTTGCCCAGGTACTGATGTCATGATTTAGTCACCCAGTCGGCGCGACGTTGCCATTTTTCAGCCATTGACGCGAATCCTGCCTGTGCTAATAGGTGGGCCTTTTTAGCGGCTGTCTCTATCACCGATTCTTGAACTGCTGCGTTGTGACGTTCGCAAGATTCAGCAGCCAAACGGTCTATTGTTGTATAAATCCGAGCAAACGAAGTCATTGTTGAACGACCCCTTGTGATATGAGTTGAAGCACCTGGTCAGTTTTGAATCGGGTGGTCTTGGGTGTCAGGCGTATAGGTGTAAGATGCCCAGTTTTCACTAGGTTCCACACAGTTGAACGACAACAGGAAAGTGCCGCTGCCACATGCTTGTCGGTTGTCAGCGTGCCTGGCACCAATTTTGACGCATCGCTTTTCATTTTTGCCCCTGACTTTATCTTGTCTTTTTCGCGCATAGCTGTTATCAATTATAACCTAATACACGCGAAGGTGATTTAAAATAACTTGGAATGGTCTAGCATGGATAAAAAACAACGTCAAGGTGAAAAATTAGCACGTCTTCTGAAGGCGCTGGTAGACTCTGGTGTTATGCATGGAGAGAGAAATAGAACAGTTGCGAATGCAACAGGTTATTCTGAAGGTACTGTCAAAAGGATTCTTTCGGGAAATGCCGTTTTGACAGATCGGTTTATTAAGATTGTCTGTGCTGGATTTCAGATTAGGCCTGAATGGGTAAATATTGGCGAGGAACCAGCGCTGTTGACAGCAAGTAACAAATTTAAAGTTTTTTCAGACGCGATTGCAGCAAGACAGAGATCGCAGCAAAATGATGCATGGGTTGTGCAAACATCTATGGATGAAATATTCACTCCACCTGTTTCTGAAAAACAGTTGAAGTCTGAAATATTAAGTCATTTTGAGTATTATGATGAAGAGAGTACAGATGGTTTGAACATTGGTGAAATAATGTCAGACATTCTTTTTCATTTGCCTCATCTGGCAAGGCATGAAGTGCTTGAGCTGTTGCACCAGATTTGGAAGTTGAGATACAACCGCTCTGATTCATTGGCCGTACAAGTAGCAGATGAAGATTTTTCCCGTTGTGGAATTAAGCCTACAACCCGTTTAAAGCTTGAACGCATACCGGTTGAATACACTGAAGGTGAAAAGGATAAATAGAATAAGGGCAGCCGTTACCGGTTGCCCTTTGCGTTTGGTGTGAGTTGTCAGGCTGCTTTTCTGGCTGCCTTGGCTATCCGGTACACGCTGGCAATACCTATCTTCAGTTCATCAGCTACCGCCTGTTTGGTCTTGCCCTGGGCCAGCAGTTCAAGCACTTGGTCAGACAATGCCCGTGCGGTTGCCTTGCGGCCTTTGTAGCGCCCTTCGTCTTTGGCTATCCTGATCCCTTCCCGCTGCCGCTCCAACATCATTTCACGTTCAAACTGTCCGATAGCTGCCAGCATGGAAAGCATCAGCTTACCGGTGGGGGTGGAGGTGTCCAGGTTGATGTTCAAGACCTTGAAGGAAACCTTTCTGGCTTCCAGTGCTTCCACGATCTCCAACAGGTGTTTGGTGCTGCGGGCTATCCGGTCCAGCTTGCAGATGATTACGGTATCACCTTCGCGGAGGTGTTCAAGCATTGCTGCCAACTGTGGGCGGTCCTGCTTTACGCCTGATGCTTTTTCTTTGAATATCTTGTCTACGCCTGCCCCGTTTAATTGCTCAAGCTGTGCGGTCAGTTCCTGGCCTTCTGTGCTTACCCGTGCATAGCCGATGTTTGCCATGGTGGTTTCCTCCCCCTATGTGATTGCTATCAATAAGTCAAATACTATGTGATAAACCTATCAATAGGATCTAAGACTGTCAAGATTTTAATTTTTTCACCGGTTTTGCTTCTAGTAAGTTGCTGATTTTACATAAGCGCAACCTATCACATTTTTACTATCAATAGGTCAAGGTCTATTGATAGTATTAAGGTGCATTAAATAAGTGCCGAAAAAGAAGAAACATAATTAAAGCTATGTTTGTTAAATCATTGTGTGTTATTAGAGCCCAATTGTAGTGCTTTTATGCGGGTGTACTTAATTGCATATAGTTAGAATGAGGAGGATAAAACATGCACCAAGAATTGTTGAGGCCTCGCCTGGTTGGTAGGCGCTTTGACAATCACAGTATTCCTCTTGAGTTCTTAAAGGATTTTGCTGCACTTGAGGAAATGATTGTCGAGGTAGCAAAGCTAAAATACAAAGAGGAGCACCCCCAAAGAGAGCGGGTACCGAGAGGCTTTACAGACGGTCTTGAGCTTCACCTGGTAGCAGTCGAAGAGGGTAGTGCCATACCTATAATCGCGCTTGTGTTAAGCACATTATTCCCTCCGAGTAATGCAATTTATCTCGAAAAAGCTTGTGATGCGATCGTGGAAACCATTGATTCCGCGAGGCCAGATAGTCAGCAAGCTTTGTCACTTCCCCCTCATTTGCTTGGATACTTCGACAGGTTTGGGCGTAGTTTGCGTAGTGATGAAAAAATAGAATTTACCCCTAATGGCACCTCCCCCGTCTCCTTGGATTCTAGTACCAGGCGTAAATTGATACAGGCGTCAAGGGTCGCGGAATGGTCTGAAGAAACTTCACTAAGAGGCGGGATACCTGAAGCAGATCAGGTTGGCATGAGCTTCCAGGTTGAATTGCCGGATGGCTCTCGCTTAAAGGCACCATTATTTGATCAGCATTTTGATTCAGTAATTGAAGCATTCAATAATTACCGTAATGGTATGAAGGTAGAACTCAAATGCATTATAAAGCGCGACCGCCAGAATCACATGAAATCGGTCGAGTCAGTTGAGCATATCAGGGTTCTTGATAAACTGGATGTACCTACACGATTGGAAGAGTTGAGTGCTCTTGAAGATGGATGGTTGAATGGATCGGGCCGTGCTCTTGATCCAGTTGGATTAAAACAAATATCTGATTTGTTTGATACTTACTATGACAATGCATTGCCTTTGCCCTACATTTATCCAACAGCAGAAGGTGGTATACAAGCTGAGTGGACCTTTGGGGTCTGGGAAGCCACATTGGATTTAAATTTAGTGTCATTTGAGGCAGAGTATCAAGCTCTTAATGTAACAACTGGTATGTGTAATGACGAGAACTTTAATTTAAATGATGCGGCGTGCTGGCAACAGATGAATGAAGCTCTTAAACTGCTGATGCGGGAGGTTGTATGAATCCACAAACCTCTTTGCTGAGACAAATTCACCCAAGCTTTATTCAAGAGGGAAGAGTTACTTCACAGGCATTCAGACCAACACCAAAGGATACCGGGAAACTATCTTTGTATCATGGTGATTTAATCAGTCCTGAAAACGCCTGGATACACTTTGTCTCTCAAGAGGGGTGTAATTCAGTTGGAGTTATGGCTAATTTGAAAAGTGAATATGATTCTTTATCGGTATGCCTTGAGCATGACGGCATACAGTTCACAGAACATGTATCAGCTGATTTTTCGCCATTCACTAAAAGCGATATCGAAAAGAAATCAAAGATACTCTCTAGGGCAGCTCAAGCAAGGGGATGGCTCCACAATCATTGTGTGTGAAAGCATCATTAATGACACCACCTATTGGTATGTTTTTGGTATGTCATGCACAACAACCTGAAGCGAAATCAGGCACCGAGTGGAAAAATTGACCACTCGACAAAAAACTCCGCATCCTTACTGTGCCTGTCTGATTGGTATCACCCTAGCCCCGGCCTTCAATCCTTCCAGGTAATCAGCCCATTGCTGCATCATCTGCCGACGATCCTTAAGGAAGGAAGTTCGATTGTAGGCCCTGCCGTTTGCATCCCTTACGGCGTGGGCCAGCTGATGTTCAATAATGTCTGGCCTGAAACCTAAGACTTCATCAAGGATAGTCCTGGCGGTTGCTCTGAAACCGTGGCCGGTCATTTCGCTTCCGGTGTACCCAAGGCGGCGCAGGGCTGCAGTAATTGCGTTTTCGCTCATAGGTCGTAATGGGGTGCGGTGGCAGGGGAAAACATATTTGCTGTGACCGGTCAGGGGATAAAGCTCTTTAAGAATCTGAATGCTTTGAGAGGATAGGGGAACAAGGTGGAACTGCCCCTTGCGGTCTTGCTTGGTCTGGTTCTTTAGCTTCATTCTTTCAACGGGTATGTTCCATTCAGCAGCATCAAGGTCAAGCTCTGCCCACTCCATGCCCCGCAGTTCCCCTGGGCGGCAGAACAGCATAGGTGAAAGCTGTAAGGCGCACTTGACTACAAAGCTTCCCTGAAAGCTATCTATGGCCCTTAAGAGGGGGGCAACTTCTTTCGGGTCTGTCAGTGCCCCGAAGTGCTTTGCTCTTGCTGGGGGTAATGCTCCTCTTAAGTCTGCTGTGCAGTCACGATCAGCCCGTCTGCCGTGTGCAATGGCATAGCGTAACACTTGGCTGATGATCGTCTTTACCCGGTGGGCGGTTTCCAGTATCCCCCTTGATTCAATCCGTTTCAGAACCTTCAGCACGTCAGGGGCCTTAATCTCTTCAATCGGCATTGACCCGATATAGGGAAACAGCTCCCGTTCCATTCGGCTTAAGAGTTTGGTGGCATGGCCTGGAGTCCATTGGTCTTGAAAGGCTCCGTACCACTCCCTTGCTATTACTTCAAAACTGTTGGCAGCTCTGTCTTCACCGGCCTGCTTTTGTGCCTTCTTTGCATTTGCCGGGTCAGTGCCGTTTGCAACGAGCTTTCGCGCTTCCTCTTTCCGTCTCCTTGCATCTGCCAAGGAGATTTCAGGATAAGAACCAAATGCAATCCGGCGTTCTTTGCCTTCAAAGCGGTATTTCATCCGCCAGAGTTTTCCGCCTGTTGTTGTAACGAGTAGATAGAGGCCGCCACCGTCAAACAGATTGTAGTCTTTGTCTTTGGGTTTGGCCTTGGAGACTTGAATGTCGGAGAGGGGTACAATCCTTTTAGGCATGGCGCTTTCCTCCGTTTTGGGGATACCCAATTTGCTTTGGGGATGCTTTGCTGAAAATATATCCCCAAAAAACGTAGATTCAAGCATACCAATATAGACTAGTGTGGACAACATAAAAGAAAAAGCCCTTGAAAACTCAAGGGCTTTTGGTCTTGTCTGGACTGTTCCAGACTCTCTAATGGTGGCTGCTCAGGGACTCGAACCCCGGACCTCACACGTATGAAGCGTATGCTCTAGCCAGCTGAGCTAAGCAGCCATTTGAAAACGCCCCTTCGGTAGACCAAAGAGGCGGTTGTTGATTTGGTTGCGGGGACAGGATTTGAACCTGTGACCTTCGGGTTATGAGCCCGACGAGCTACCAGACTGCTCCACCCCGCGACGTGAGGAATTGAATATATAGCAGGAAGGGTAAGGAGAAGTCAATATAAAATTTACTTATTCTTGGTCAGGCAGCACTTTTGCCCCGCTACCTACCCGACCGGCAATCTCTGAGGCAGCTTCTTTATCCAGGTGGCGCCCGATACGGACGCGGTACCAAGTACCTTTGTCGTTTAGATTTGTTTCTGAGATAGAGGCGCTGTAACCTTTTGCAGCAAGTTTAGCTTTAGTATTTTCAGCCTCTTTTATATTGGCAAAGGCAGCAACCTGCACCAGAAAACCGGAATTTGCAGCTTTTGTGTCTGAAGGTTTGGCTGCAGCTGCAGGTGCTTGAGGCGGTTGCGGAGCAGGTGAGGCAGCCGGTTTTGGTTTTTCGTTTATACCACTGCCAAGTACGGTTTGTTTCTGGCCCTTCGGCAGGCTCTCAAAGAAGGAAAGGGGAACCTGGCCGGTGGGGGCGGCTTGTTGAGTAGGCTTACCTGCGGCGGGTATCATGGTAGGTGGAGTTGCGGCGGCTTGTGGTGGTTGCGGTGCTGGTTGATCAGGTTGTTTTTTGGTGTCTTTCGGGTTCGATTCAAGACTCTGCTGCTCCATCGCAGCTCTGAAGGCCTTTTTCGCAGCCTTCTGTGAAAAAAACCAACCGGTACCAAAGCCGGTGAAAAAAATAAAGCCGGCAAGAACACACATAAAGATCAGGCTGGAAGAGGATGAGCTGTCAGTCTTGCGTGGACTGCTACTGATGCTCGAACTGCTGGAACCAGTGGATTGTCGTGGCTCGCTATAGTCGATCCGCATGGCTGGCCTCCTACATCTTTTCCGGTGCTGATACACCCAGCAGGGACAATGCGTTTTGAATCACCTGTCTGGTGCGGGCCAGTAGGTACAGACGTGCAATGCTGAGCTTGGTATCTTCTGTAACTACCTTGGTCTTGTTGTAGTAGCTGTGAAACTGGCCAGCCAGCTCTGTCAGGTAGTAGACGATTTTGTGCGGTTCAAACTCCTGGGCGGCATCGTCAACGATTTCCGGCAGGCTTTCAAGCCATTTGATCAGACGCAGTTCCTCAGGGGTTTCAAGCAGAGAAAGTATATCTGAAGATGGTGTCTGATCAGGCAGAGTAATGCCTTTTTCTGCTGCGTTTTCAAAGATGCTGCAGATACGGGCATGGGCATACTGAATGTAGTAGACCGGGTTGTCCAGTGATTGCTGTTTAGCCAGATCAATGTCAAAAACCAGTTGGGAGTCGGGCTTGCGCATGACAAAGAAGAAACGTGTCGCATCACGCCCCACCTCGTCGATCAGATCCCGCAGGGTGACATAGCTGCCAGCCCGTTTGGATATCTTTACCTCTTCACCACCCCGCATGACCGTAACCATCTGGTGTAGGACATATTCCGGCCAGCCTTTGGGGATGCCGGCATCCAGCGCCTGTAGACCAGCCCTGACTCTGGTGATGGTGCTGTGGTGGTCAGCACCCTGCTCGTTGACAACCCGCAGGAAGCCACGCTGCCACTTATCCAGATGATAGGCCACATCCGGCACAAAGTAGGTGTAGCCACCGTCGGTCTTGCGCATGACCCGGTCTTTGTCGTCGCCAAAGTCAGTGGTGCGTAGCCAGAGTGCCCCTTCCTGCTCATAGGTATGACCATTGGCAATCATTTTTTGTACTGCAGCTTCGACCTTGCCGTCAGCGTAGAGGCTTGATTCTAGGAAGTAGCGGTCAAAACAGACATCAAAGGCTTGCAGATCCTGATCCTGTTCCCGCCGCAGGGCTGCAACCGCAAAACGTCTGATAGCGTCCAGGTCATCGGGGTCTCCGCTGGCGGTGACCTGCTGATCGCCCGCAGAGACGGTTTCTTTAGCCAGATAGGCGGTGGCAACTTCTTTGATGTAGTCTCCCTGATAGCCATCGGCAGGCCAGCGTGGGTCATCGGTTTCGATCCCGAGGCAGCGGGCCTGGACAGACAGGGCCAGATTACTGATCTGGGCACCGGCATCATTGTAGTAGAATTCGCGGGTGACCTGCCAACCGGTTGCTGACAACAGGCGGCAGAGTACATCGCCGATGGCGGCACCGCGACCGTGGCCAATATGCAGTGGTCCGGTGGGGTTGGCGCTGACAAACTCAACCTGGGCCTTGCGACCGGCGCCGCTGTCTGTATTACCGTAATCTCTGTCAGCCTGTTCAATCAGTGGCAGGCACTGTTGCCAGGCAGACGGAGCAATGAAAAAGTTGATGAACCCCGGCCCGGCTATTTCAGCCCGGCGAACGAGGCCGTCTGCATCCTGTAGATGCAGTAACACACTTTCAGCCACCTGACGCGGGGACTTGCGTTCCGGTTTTGCCAGTTGCATGGCAATGTTACAGGCAAAATCACCGTGGGCCTCCTGGGCCGGGGTACCGATAACAACAGCAGGGAAGTTTTCAGAACAGAGGGTGCCTGCAGTGCGGGCAGCTATAAGGGCTTGGGATACCAGTAAGGCAAGTTTCTGACGAATCATTGTTGAGGAGCTTCCTTGGAAGAGTCGTTGGTCGTGGATGGGGCTGTATCATCCTGATCTTTGATGGTGATATCCCGTGAAAAATCAGGGCAACGGGCACCGCTATCAGAGACGGAAAAGCGTTTTGCACAGGTTGCGCGCCAGGCACAGATAACACAATTTTGTCGCTGCATAGTTTTGGGCCTCACTTGCTCCCGGAAGGTGGAAATTGATAGATAACTTCATTGGGACGAACCAGCCCCAACTCTTTGCGGGCTATCCGCTCTAGTTGATGTCGGTCACTATGCAGTGCCTCTATTGACAGGCGCAGCTTCTGGTTTTCTGTACGCAGATCAGCTACGGTACGTTCAATACGCTGTTTTTCCTGTCTCATCTCATAAATCCGTAGCAGACCGCGCTCGCCAAATACCGTAAAAAACAGGATAAAGGCGAGGCAGGCTGCCGGGATCAGCCAGGTGCGGCGTGTAATACGAATTCCGGTCATCTCATCCCCTGTTACAACGTGCGGCAAAGTAATCAGCTGTGGTCTTCAGCCCTGTTTCCAGGTCGACGACAGGCTGCCAGCCAAGCTTCTCCTGCGCCAGGGTAATATCAGGCCTGCGTTGTTTCGGATCGTCCTGAGGCAGTGGTTTGTTAATAATCTTTGATTTTGAACCGGTTATTGTAATGATTTTTTCAGCAAATTCAAGGATGCTGTTTTCAACCGGGTTACCCAGGTTGACCGGGCCGATGAACTCCTGATCGTTTTCCATCATTTTGATCATGCCGTCGATCAGGTCACTGACATAGCAGAAGGAACGGGTCTGCCTGCCTTCACCAAAGACGGTGATGTCTTCGTTTCTCAGGGCCTGCAGCATGAAGTTGGAGACAACCCGGCCGTCGTTTTCTGCCATACGGGGGCCGTAGGTGTTAAAGATGCGGATGATACGGATATCGACCTTGTTCTGGCGATGGTAATCCATCATCAGGGTTTCTGCTACCCGCTTGCCTTCATCGTAGCAGCTGCGGATGCCGATCGGGTTGACGTTGCCCCAGTAATCTTCCTTCTGGGGGTGTACTTGCGGATCGCCGTAAACTTCAGAAGTGGAAGCCTGTAGAATACGGGCCTTGACCCGTTTGGCCATCCCCAGCATGTTAATCATCCCCATCACGCTGGTTTTAACGGTCTTGACCGGGTTGTACTGGTAGTGCACCGGTGAGGCAGGGCAGGCCAGATTGTAGATCCGGTCCACCTCAAGCAGGATCGGTTCCACAATGTCGTGGCGGATCAGCTCAAAGCGGTGGTTGTCCATCAGGTGGATGATGTTATCTTTGCTGCCGGTGAAGAGGTTGTCCAGGCAGATGACATCATTACCTTCGTTCAGCAGTCGTTCGCAAAGGTGACTACCTAAAAAACCTGCGCCGCCGGTGACCAGAATACGCATTAGTTGCCACCTTCCTGAATGCCGTTGCCAGCCCGTCCAAGTGGAATATAACGGATGCCGGTTTCTTTCATTCGGTTCGGTTTGTAGAGGTTACGCCCGTCAACGATCAGCGGTTGCTTCAGAGCAGCCTTGATCCGGTCAAAGTCAGGGTTGCGGTATTCATGCCAGTCGGTAATGACGGTTAGAGCATCGGCGTTGTCAAGTATCTCGTACTGGTTGGTGCTGTATTCGATCCTGTCACCGAAATGTTTTTTTGCTTCAGTCAGGGCCTCGGGGTCATGGGCACGGACGGTTGCACCGGCAGCCAGCAGACGTTCGATGATGGTGAGTGATGGTGCTTCACGCATGTCGTCGGTGCGGGGTTTGAAGGAGAGTCCCCAGCAGGCGATGGTTTTGCCGACAAGTGGTTTTTCATTGTCTGTGCTGCCAAGGGTTTTGATCAGTTTGTTGGCCAGGACTTCTTTCTGTAGCTCATTGACCTCTTCCACCGCTTTCAGCAACAGGAAGTCATAACTGCATTCCTCGGCAGTACGGATCAGTGCCTTGACATCTTTGGGGAAGCAGGAACCACCATAGCCGGGACCGGGAAAGAGGAAGTCGTAGCCGATACGGGAGTCTGAGCCGATTCCTTCGCGCACTGCAGCAACGTCAGCCCCCATCCGTTCACAGAGTCCGGCAATCTGGTTCATGAAGGAGATCCGGGTGGCCAGCATGGCGTTGGCCGCATATTTGGTCATTTCAGCAGAGCGGATGTCCATGATGATCATCCGGCTTTGCTTGCGCATGAACGGGTCGTACAGTTCTTTCATGATTTCAGCGGTGCGGACGTTGTCGGTACCGACAACAACCCGGTCAGGCTTCATGAAGTCGTCGATGGCAGCCCCTTCTTTGAGGAATTCCGGGTTGGAGACAACGTCGAATTCAAGATGGGAACCGCGTTTGTCCAGTTCATCCTGTACCGCCAGCCGTACTTTGTCGGCTGTGCCGACCGGTACGGTGGATTTGTCAACGATGATTTTAAAGCTGTTCATATGCTGGCCGATGGTGCGGCCAACGGCCAGAACGTACTGCAGGTCAGCGGAGCCGTCTTCGCCGGGAGGGGTGCCAACGGCAATAAACTGGATCAGGGATTGTTCTACCGCTTCAATCATGTCAGTGGTAAAGGAAAGACGGCCTTCAGTCTGGTTACGCAGGATCAGTTCCTTCAGACCGGGCTCATAGATCGGGATAATACCGTTTTTCAACCCTTCGATCTTTTTCTGGTCTACATCTACCGCAATGACGGTGTTGCCGCTTTCGGCAAAACAGGCTGCAGCTACCAGGCCAACGTAACCAGCTCCAAATACGGATATTTTCATCGGATAAAAATCCTTTCAAAAAAATACAAACATTTTAACGCAGAGACGCAGAGCCACAGAGATAAACAAGAATTAAATCAGTTGGAGACGATTTTCTCTGCGTCTTGTCAGCTCTCTTCTTCCTCTGCGTTAAAGCTGTTTTTAGTTTTGTTTCGCAGCAGCAAAGCCTGAGCATACAGTTCGCGGCGTGGCAGGCCGGTTGCGGCAGCAACCAATGCAGCTGCTTCTTTGACGGTATGTCCTTTGGCCAGGGTGGCAGCCAGCTGTTCTTCAGGTGACAAACCTTCCTGAACCACGCAGTTTTCATCGGCCGGTGCTATCAGGATGACTACTTCGCCCCGCTCGCGGCCATCCTGCACCAGCTCACGCACCTGCACCGTGTTGCCCAGCAACAGTTCTTCGTAAATCTTGGTAAGCTCCCGTGCTACTACTACCTGCCGCTCACCCAGTATGGTGTTGATGTCGGCCAGGGTTGCTGCCAGGCGATGGGGCGCTTCATAGAGCACTACCGTTCCATGGGCAGTCGCCAGCGAGGCCAGGAACGAACGACGCTTACCTTCTTTATTCGGCGGAAATCCGGCAAAAGTGAAGGAATTTGTGGGTAATCCAGCGGCAGAAAGGGCGGTTATGGCTGCACAAGCCCCCGGTATCGGCACCACCTTGATCCCCTCTGCCAACGCGTCTCTTACCAACTGGTAGCCAGGGTCAGAAATGCAAGGTGTTCCGGCATCAGAAATAAGCGCTACCTGCTTGCCTTCATGCAGAGCCGCCAGTATCCGCTCGCCCTTTAGAGCCTGATTGTGGTCGTAGTACGATGTCAGAGCCGTGGTAATACCAAAATGGGAGAGCAGTTTGCGGGAGTACCGGGTATCTTCGGCAGCAATCAGATCCACTTCCTTGAGAATACGGACAGCCCGGAAGGTTATGTCCTCCAGATTACCGATCGGTGTAGCCACAATGTAGAGGGTTCCGGACATTACTTGAGTGAGGTGATATAGGCTCTGATTCCGTCAAGAATACCATCGGCAGTCAGGTCATGGAAAGACGGGTCTTTAAGATGGGCCTCTTCGGTGCTGTTGCTCAGGAAACCGACCTCCGTCAGGATGCTGGGCATGCTGGCTCCAACCAGAACGTAGAAAGGTCCCTGTTTGACCCCCAGGTTTTTGGTGTCAGGGTATTTGGCTTTAGCGGCTTTGTAGATCGCCTTCTGGATCTCTTCTGCCAGGTGGGCCGAGTCGTTTAGTTTGTAATTTGCCATCAGGTCAAACAGGATCGCCTGCAGGGTGCTGACCTTTTCCAGGCTGGTACCGTTTTCCTTGGCTGCCAGCTGGGCAACTTTTTCGGTCTTGGCCAGATTCAGGTAGTAGGTTTCGATACCGGCAGCATTGCGATTTGGTGCGGCATTGGCGTGGATTGAGACAAACAGGTCGGCATTGACCTTGTTGGCAATGGCGGTCCGTTCTTCCAGCGGTATAAAGACATCGGTGGAGCGGGTCATGACTACATCCAGCCCCAGTTCTTCCTTTAGTTTCTCCCGTAGTTTCAGCCCTATGGAAAGCACTACATCCTTTTCCTGCAGACCGCTGTGACCCACGGCGCCGGGATCATGGCCGCCATGGCCGGGATCCACCACAATCCGACGGATCTTTGAGATAGCCGTTGGTTTCTTTACCGCTTTTGTGGGACGCTCAGTCTTTGTGGGGGGAGGAACAGCAACGGGGGTGTCCTGCACGCGGTTTGTCAGGCTGTTTTCAAGCTGACTGATCTCAGTACGTCGTTCCCCTCGCACATCAATGATCAGGCGGGCAGGGTCTGAGAGGGGAAATATTTTGTAGTCTCGAATATTGTCGGTATCCAGCACCACCCGTACCACACCGGGCTTGTACAGGGCTGTCCGTACCCCTTTCAACAGCCCGTCACCAATGGTGATGTCCCGTATACTACTTGCCAGCCGGGCATTGTGCAGGTCAATAACAATCCGTCCCGGTTTGCCGTTACGTCCGGCAGTCTTGTCAAGCTCTCGACTTTCCCAGGTGACATCCCGCTCAAGGGCAATGGCAATCCGGGTATAATCCGGGTTTGACCAGTGTTTCAGCTCAAGTACCTGGGCTTGAGAGGCTATGCGCGGTTCAGTGGTAGATTGTTTTCTGGTGGTTCTGGCGGCATGGGCAGGCGAGGTGACTGTGGTCAGTACGAACAGTGCCAGTAGCAGGTATATGAATGATTTTAGTCTGGTCATCATGCCATTTTCTTCAATTCATCAAGCAGATTCAATGCTTCCAACGGTGTCATACCATTTATATTCAGCTTTTTCAACCGTTCCCGCAGCAGGTCCCCCTGCTGTTCAAACAGGGTAAACTGGGCAGTCTCTTTTTTCGGGGGGGCGATGCTGCTCTTGGAGTGGCGGGGGGAGCCTTGCTCAAACTCACCTTCCTCCAGGGTTTTCAGTACCTCTTTGGCCCGCTCGATCACGTCACGGGGCATACCTGCCAGGCGGGCCACCTGAATACCGTAGGAGTGTGAAGCAGCGCCGGGAATGATGGTGCGCAGGAAGATCACCTGATCATTCCATTCTTTCACCGCCACGGTCAGGTTGGTGATCCGCTCCCGGGTGGCGGCCAGATCAGCCAGCTCATGGTAGTGGGTGGCAAACAGGGTGCGGGGGCGGCAGATCTGGTCGTCGTGCAGAAATTCTGCCACGGCCCAGGCGATGGAGAGGCCGTCAAAGGTGGATGTGCCGCGACCGATCTCATCCAGCACCACCAGGCTTTTGTTGCTGGCGCTGCGTAGGATATGGGCGGTCTCCATCATCTCCACCATGAAGGTGGATTGCCCCTTGGCCAGGTTGTCACCGGCGCCAACTCTGGTAAAGATCCGGTCAGCAATGCCGATGGTTGCGGATGTGGCCGGCACAAATGAGCCTGCCTGGGCCATCAGGGTGATCAGGGCCACCTGACGCATGTAGGTGGATTTACCGGCCATGTTGGGGCCGGTGATCATCAGGATCTGATTGGCCTCGCCATCCAGCCGGGTGTCATTGGGAACAAAACGTTCTCCCAGATTTATCGCCTCCACCACCGGGTGACGGCCTTCAATGATCTCCAGGCAGTCAGTGTCATCCACAGTCGGTTTGCAGTAGCTGCGCTCCACCGCCACGGTCGCCAGGCTTGACAGTACATCCAGACTGGCCACTGCCGCAGCAGTACGGCTGATCCGGGCTCCGGCTGCAGCCACGGTCTCCCGCACCTGCTGGAACAGGCTGTATTCCAGCTCGCAGATCCGGTCTTCAGCCCCCAGTACCTTTTCCTCGTAATTCTTCAGCTCTTCGGTAATGTACCGCTCGCCGGTGGCAATGGTCTGGCGCCGGATATAGTGGTCAGGGACATTGGCCAGATGGCTTTTGGTTACCTCAATGTAGTAGCCAAAGACCCGGTTATAACGGATCTTGAGTGACGATATGCCGGTCCGCTCCCGCTCCTGCGCCTCCAGCCGGGCGATGTAGCCTTTGCCTTCCCGGCTGATGGAACGCAGCTCATCCAGCTCAGGGTTATACCCATCGGCAATGATTCCCCCTTCACGCAGCGAAAACGGTGGAGTGGGAGAGATGGCGCTGTTGATCAGCTCTTGCAGATCAAGAAGTGGATCAAGCTGTTCCAGTAACCGGCACAGCAGGGCTGATTCTACCCCAACCAGTGCATCCCGCAGCAGCGGTATCCGCTCCAGCGAATCGTGCAGGGCGCGCAGATCACGACCACCGGCCCCGGCCATGCTGATCCTGGCATTCAGCCGCTCCAGATCATGCATCCCTTTCAGGCTGGCCACCAGCTGATCCCGCAGCAGCCCCTGCTCCACCAGTTCCTCAACCGCAGACAGGCGCTGACGGATTGGATCAACCTGCACCAGCGGGTAGGAAAGCCACTGCTTGAGACAACGGGCTCCCATGGCCGTGGCAGTACGATCCAGGCAACCCAGCAGCGAACCTGTCTTCTTGTTGTCGGTCATGGTGGCGGTCAGCTCAAGATTGCGGCGGGTAGCCGGATCAAGGGCCAGAAAATCATTTTTACGGATAATGCTGATATCCCGCAGGTGGGGCAGGCTTGCGTGACGGTTTTCCTGCAGGTAGTGCAGCACCATCCCCACCGCCAACAGGGCAACCGGCAGACTGTCCAGACCAAAGGCATCCGGTGAGGCGATGCCGAAACGGTTACAGATCAGGCCGGAGCAGTAATCCTTGTCCAGCACCCAGTCAGCCACGCCGGAGCGGGTCCGCTCGCCATGCAGCAGCCCCAGTTCTTCCGGCAGTTCCTTGCGCATCCCTTCTGCCAGTAACAGCTCCCGTGGTCCGATTGCAGCCAGCATGGCAGCAGCGCCGGTAACGGTTTCTTCTTCAGATGCCTTGAATTCGCCGGTGGAGAGATCCAGCCAAGCACAACCCCAGCGCCCACCCTGTTGACAGAGTGCCAACAGATAGCTGTTCTCATCCGGGGTCAGGCTTTCGCTTTCAGTGACCAACGCGGGGGTGACGACCCGCACCACATCCCGCTTGACAATCCCCTTGGCCTGCTTTGGGTCCTCCACCTGTTCGCAGATCGCCACCCGGTGGCCAGCCTCAACCAGCCGGGCGATGTACGGCTGGGCAGAGTGAAACGGCACCCCGCAAAACGGGATCTCGTCGGCGCTGTTCTTGTTGCGCGAGGTGAGGGTAATATCCAGGATGCGGGCCGCAATTAGGGCATCATCCAGAAACATCTCATAGAAATCGCCCATCCTGAAGAACAGAATGCTCTCCGGGTGCCGGGATTTGATCTCCAGATATTGCTTCATCATGGGGGTTTGGAGGGAAGAACTCATGGTGCTGTTTATTAGCATACTGCTGCTGGGCATTGCAAGGAAGCGGGGCAGGGTGTATAGGGAAATGATTCAGATTTTGTCCAGAAAGAAACCTCAATGAAACGTATCGTACTGCTGCTGTTCTGCTTTGCCTTGTTGCTGTTTCATCAGGGTTGCAGTCTGCGTAAAGAGAAACCCAAAGCGAAACCGGCTATTCCGGTTAAGACCGCCCTGGCAGTGCAAAAGACCGTGCCGGTTCAGATCAAGGGGATCGGTACGATTGAGGCGGTTAGTACGGTGGCGGTCAAGGCCCAGGTTTCCGGGCAGATCAGCCGGATTCACCTGCCAGAGGGAAGTGAGGTGAGCCAGGGAGATCTGCTGGTCAGTATTGATCCTGAACCGTTCCAGGCTGCGCTGCGTCAGGCAGAGGCTGCCCAGGCCAGATCCCAGGCCCAGGCCCGCTTTGCGGCTGATCAGGCCAGGCGTTATGAAGGGTTGCTGAAGGAAGGGATTGTCACCCACGACCAGTATGATCAGTTGCGTTCCAATGCCGAGTCTCTGTCTGCATCGGTTGCTGCAGACCGTGCAGCGGTTGCCAATGCCAAAATTCAGCTGGGCTACTGCTCTATCCGTTCACCGCTTACAGGCCGCACCGGTGCAGTGGCGCTACACGCCGGCAATCTGGTCAAGGCCAATGATCTGACCATCCTGACCGTGAACCAGATCAGTCCGATCAATGTCACCTTTAACCTGCCGGAGAAACGGCTGGCGGAGTTGAAGCGGGCCATGGCAGGCGGACAACTGAAGGTGGAGGCGTTGATCCCGCAGCAGCCGGGAGGTGCAGAAACCGGTACTATCAGCTTTCTGGATAACTCCGTTAATCCGGCCACCGGCACCATCAAGCTGAAAGGGCTGTTTGCCAACAAGGCACGCAGGCTCTGGCCCGGCCAGTTTGCAGAGCTGGTGCTTACCCTGGCCAGCCGTCAAAACGCCGTGGTGGTGCCGGCCTCGGCAGTCCAGAACGGTCAGCAGGGGGAGTACGTCTACGTGGTCAGCAAGGAGCAGAAGGCGGAATTGCGTCAGGTGGTGACTGCCCCGGCCGACGAGGGTGAACTGGTGATTGAAAAAGGGGTGGCCAGCGGTGAGATTGTGGTGATTGACGGCCAGTTGCGCCTGACCCCAGGTGCCGTAGTAAGCACAGAAACTCCCCGGCCTGACGGAAAGCAGAAGTGAATTTCGCTGATCCCTTTATCCGGCGTCCGATCATGACCTCGCTGGTCATGATCGCTATCCTGATTTTTGGTGTGGTGTCCTATCGGCAACTACCGGTCAACGACCTGCCCAACGTGGATTTCCCCACCATCCAGATCAATGCCAGCCTGTCCGGTGCCAACCCGGATACCATGGCCTCGGCCGTGGCCACCCCCCTTGAGAACCAGCTCTCCACCATCGCCGGGGTAGATTCCATGACCTCTACCAGCGGTGTCGGTCAGACCCGGATCACGATCCAGTTTAATCTGGACCGGGATATTGATGCTGCTGCCCAGGATGTGCAGGCTGCCATCTCCCAGGCCGCCCGTTACCTCCCCAAAAACATGACAACGCCTCCCTGGTTCCGCAAGGTCAATCCGGCTGACCAGCCGGTGCTGTATCTGGCCCTCAGCTCGCCGACCCTGCCGCTCTCCAGCATTGACGAGTATGCCCAGACCATGATCGCCCGCCGGGTCTCCACCATCAACGGCGTGGCCCAGGTGAATGTCTTTGGGGCGCAGAAGTATGCGGTGCGGGCCCTGCTTGACCCCAAGGAATTGGCTTCCCGCCAGATCGGTATTGATGAGGTGGCAAACGCTATTGCTGCGGGAAACGTCAAGCTGCCCACCGGCACCCTGGACGGCACCCGGCAGGCCTATACCATTGAGACCAACGGCCAGTTGATGCAGGCTGCGGCCTACCGCAAGCTGGCAGTGGCCTACCGTGACGGGTCACCGGTCTATCTGGAAGAGCTGGGGCGGGTGGTGGACAGTGTGGAAAACAATAAGGCCGCTGCCTGGTACAACAAGAGCCGCGGCATTATCCTGGCGGTGTACCGTCAGCCTGGTACCAACACCATTCAGGTGGTGGACAGCGTCAAGACGCTGCTGCCCCAGTTTCGTGCCCAGATCCCCGGCGCCGTGGGGATCGATATTCTCTACGACCGCTCCCTCACTATCCGCGAATCAATGCATGATGTGAAATTCACCCTGGTGCTGACCATTGCCCTGGTGATCATGGTGATCTTTCTGTTCCTGCGTAATCTGCGGGCTACCCTGATCCCCTCCCTGGCGCTGCCGCTCTCGGTTGTCGGTACCTTTAGCGTGATGCAGATGCTGGGCTTCTCCCTTAACAATATCTCCATGATGGCACTGACCCTGGCAGTGGGCTATGTGGTGGATGATGCCATCGTGATGCTGGAAAATATTGTCCGCCACATGGAGCAGGGTGAAAACGCTCTGGATGCCGCCTTTAAAGGCTCCCGCGAGATCAGCTTTACCATTGTCTCCATGACCATTTCACTGGTGGCGGTCTTTCTGCCGGTGCTGTTCATGGGGGGGATTCTGGGGCGCCTGCTGCATGAGTTTGCCATTACCATCAGCGCGGCTATTCTGGTCTCCTGTTTTGTTTCCCTGAGTCTGACCCCGATGCTCTGCAGCCGGTTTCTGAAGCCCCACAGCCAGTCCCACGGCCGTTTTTATCTGGCCATGGAACGATTCTTTGATGCCCTGCTGAAGGGGTATGAAACGTCGCTCAAGCTGGTGTTGCAGCATCGTCGCAGCACCATGGTAGTGACGCTGCTGATCACGCTCTTGACGATCTGGCTGTTCAAGGTGGTGCCGATGGGATTCCTGCCATCGGAGGATACCGGCCGGATCAATATAGACACTGAAACGGCCCAGGGTACCTCCTTTGAGGATATGAAGCAGCATCAGGAGGCATTGGCGCGGATTCTGGCTGAAGACCCCAATATCGACGGCTTCATGTCGTCGGTCGGCGGCATCAGAAACATCAATAACGGCTACTTTTTTGTCCGTCTCAAGCCCCAAAGCCAGCGCAAGCTGACCGCTGATCAGGTGGTCCAGCGCTTGCGGACAAAACTGGCCAGGGTGCCCGGTATCCGCGCCTATCCCAAGAACGTTCCCTCAATCCAGATCGGCGGCATGAGCTCCAAGAGCCTGTACCAGTTTACCCTGCAGGGGCAGGATACCGCTGAGCTGTATCGCACCGCTGCCGCCTTTGAGGCCAGGCTGCGTGAACTGCCGGAGCTGCAGGACGTGACCAGCGACCTGCAGATCAGCAACCCCCAGATCAAGGTCTCGATCAACCGCGACAAGGTGGCGGCCCTGGGTTTGACCATGCTGCAGGTGGAGGATGCCCTGTCCTACGCCTACGGCAGTCGGCAGGTCTCCACCATCCTGGCCCCTGCTGATCAGTACCAGGTGATCATGGAGCTTGATCCCCGCTGGCAGGGTGATCCATCAGCCCTGCAACTGCTTTACATCCGTTCATCAGCAGGACAGTTGGTGCCGCTGGAGACCATCGCCTCCCTCTCAAAAGATCTGGGTCCGCTGGCGGTGAACCACTCCGGCCAACTGCCATCGGTGACGATCTCCTTTAACCTGCGTCCCGGCATGGCTCTGGGGGATGCCGTCAAACTGATTGAGACAAAGGCAGCGCAGGAGCTGCCGCCTACCATCAGCACCAGCTTCCAGGGCACGGCCCAGGCGTTCAAGGATTCCTTCCGTGGCTTCTGGCTGCTGCTGGCCCTGGCCATCTTTGTGATCTATCTGGTGCTGGGGGTGCTGTACGAAAGTTATATCCACCCGATCACCATCCTGTCCGGTCTGCCTGCAGCCGGATTCGGCGCATTGCTGACCCTGCTGCTGTTCAAGAGTGACCTGAATATCTACGGTTTTGTGGGGATCATCATGCTGATCGGCATTGTTAAAAAGAACGCCATCATGATGATCGACTTTGCCCTTGAAGCAGAGCGGAAGCAGGGCAAATCACCGTTGGAAGCGATCTACGACGGCGCCATCGTCCGTTTCCGGCCGATCATGATGACCACCATGGCCGCCCTGATGGGAACCCTGCCGATTGCCATCGGCTACGGCGCCGGAGGTGAAGCGCGTCAGCCGCTGGGACTGGCGGTGGTGGGCGGTCTGCTCACCTCCCAGCTTCTGACTCTCTACATCACACCGGTGGTCTACTACTACATGGATCAACTGCTGAAACGGGTCCGGCAGGGCAGGAGACCGGCTGCAGCGATTGAAGCTAACTAACCAGAGGAGGAACACCTGATGAAGATTTTAATCCAGTACTGTGCATCCTGAGGGCAGCAGCCCATGGCGGCAGGTCTTGCCGCTGAACTTGAGAAAAATCTTGAAGATGTTGAAGTGGATATTGAACGTGGTCCCAAGCAGAGCGAGCTGGCGGTGCTGGTGGATGGCGAGCAGATCTTCTCCCGGCTTGAGCAGATGCGCTACCCAACGGTGCCGGAGCTGATAGCAGCCTGCAGGAGCAGGCAATAGGTGAAAAAGGCCGGGATCCTCCCGGCCTTTTTCGTAGTTACGTTTTCCCTGTAGTTCATCCCCTCCCTCCCCATCTATCCTTTTTGTGCGGATTTCCGCACAGTGAAACATCCCCATTCTGAAAAACCGCTCTGTCAGTGTCTCTCCTGAAGCGATGCCTAAATAAAAAGCCACTGAATTTTAAGCTGTTAGCAACAAAATAAGAAACGCTGTTATTCGGCATGTGCCTTGCTATTCAGGCTACAGTTACATGATTTTGTTCTGCTGTGGTGCGGTTCAGTAAAACAATTTTATGCCTGGAGTGTTTGCCTATGTCACCCTTTCCTTCATCATCCAGCGCTGTGCCGGAATCGATCTCCAGCGTTGCAAGGCTGCCGATTATTGAAAGCAGATTTCAACTGTTGGCGTCGCTCTTTCGCTATCCGGTGGAGCCGCTCTGGCAGGCGCTATCGCAGGCCTTGCCTGCTGCAGATCCGTTTTCATCCGGCCTGCTTGGGCACCCGCTGTCGCTGCCGCTCCATCATTCACTTGAACAGACCTATACGGCGCTGTTTTGCAGCACGCAATCAGGATCGCCTGTTTCACTCTGTCTTGGCGGTTATCTGAATCAGACCGAGCATGGTGGAAGCGGCACTGCAATGATCAGCCAACTTCTGACGGAAGAAGGGCTTGTTATTGATCCGCACCTGAATGCGCCGGAAGATCATCTTGCTGTGCTGTTGGAGCTTGCCGGTTTGCTGTGTTGCAAGGTCCACGGGGATGATCCCGCACGGGCTGCCGATGGGCGTATCCGCCTGCTGAAACTGACCGACAGCATGCTGGTTATGCTGCCCCCGTTCCAGTCCGCCAT
>JAJTBI010000036.1 GCA_021286935.1 Geobacteraceae bacterium | reverse complement strand
AGATAGTTGTAGATGTTCTTGGCACCCGATTTACCACGGGGGCAGACCACCACAACCGGATCTTTTGAGGTCTTGATCACTGCAAGGGCTTTGTCCAGGCGGGCCTTTTCTTCATCGGTCTTGGCAGGAAAGGCATTGGTTTCAATGGAACCGGGCAGATGCTGCTTTTCAAAATCAGCAGCAGGCTGGATATCCACCAGAAACACCGGCTTCTTTTTGTCCAGTAGCTCCTTCAGTTCCTGGGGCTCAATGTAGTTGGCTGCCAGAGCAATGGTGGCAGAAGCAAGTGTCAGTACGAATGAAAGGGCGATTTTTTTCAACATGCGAGATTCTCCTTTGTATTCAAAAAAATGAATATATTTGATACCAATTTGTATGCTTGCCTGGCAAATAGATAATCTGGTAAAAAATCTCTGTACCTGATCGTTTATATCAATGGGAGCCCCTATGACATTGAAACAGTTGGAAGTCTTTCTGGCCGTTGCCGATACCCGCAGTTTTTCAAAGGGCGGTGAGTCGGTCAGTCTGGCTCAGTCCACTGCCAGCCAGCATATCAGGGCATTGGAAGATGAACTGAATGTGCGTCTCTTTGATCGTTCAGCAAGCCAGGTAGCTCTAACCGAGGTTGGACGGCTTTTTTATGATCATGCTGTTCGGATCTGTCGTCAATGTACCGAGGCAACTGAGGCGGTCCGCCGTTTTCAGGGACTTGAACAGGCAATCTTGCGGGTTGGGGCCAGCACTATTCCAGCTGCCTTTCTCATTCCGGATATGCTGGGGGGCTTCAGCGCTGCCTGGCCCGGTGTGCGTCTTGAGCTGCAACAGGGAGACACCCGTGAGGTACTGCGGCTGTTGCAGGATGAACTGGTTGAACTGGCGGTGGTGGGAGGCCAGGTCGGTGATGACGGCATCAGCACCCAGGAGGTCATGACTGAACGGATTGTGCTGGTTGTTAAAGCAGGACAGTACCCGGAAACATCAATCGGGCTGGATCAGTTGCTTCAGTTGCCACTGGTTATCCGTGAATCTGGCTCGGGCACCCGTACTGCCGTTGATGCGGCACTGCAAAAGAATGGCATTGATCCACGGCAGCTGCGGATTGTTGCACAGCTTGGCAGCAGCGAGGCGGTTCGTCGGGCTGTCTTGAGCGGGGTAGGGGCAGCCTTTGTTTCAACCCTTGCGGTGGGACATGAGTTGTCAAATGGAACATTAAAAGAACTGCTGGTGCCAGGTTTGGAGATTCATCGTAGCTTTTATCTTGCCTGGCGTAAGGGCAAGAGCCTCTCTCCAGCTGCACTGGAATTTATAGATAATATGAAGCGGTGTTAGTAGATTCCCCTGCTGTTCAGAAACAGGCCGTATTTTTGATCAACGGTTTTGGTGTGGGAAATCAGCCAATCAAGCAGAAACTGCATAAGGTTCTGTTGCATGGCAGCAGGACTGGCATGAAATTCGGCCTGCAGTTCAGCAAACCTGCTCAAAATGTCTTGATGTGCCTTTTGATGTTCTTCAAGCAGTGGGTAGTCGTGTTGTGCCAGCAGCTCTTCTTCTGCATGAAAATGGTAGCAGGTATAGCTGTCAAGCTGTTGCAGAGCCAGCTGTATCGAATGCATTCCTTCCCCTGATTTAAAAGCCTTATGCAGCTGATTGATAATGGCAACCAGCTGATGATGGTCTTCATCAAATCGCTGTACGCCAACAGTCAGAATTTTATTGCAGCTGATCAGTCCCATGGCTATCGGCTCTTCTTCTTTTGCAGGTTGCTGGCAATATTTTCAGCCGTTGTCGGTTTACCCAGTAAGTAGCCCTGGATAATTTCACATCCGTTTTTCTTAAGTGACGCGAGCTGTGCTTCAGTTTCAACTCCTTCAGCCACTACTGTAAGTTTCAGACTGTGGGCCATGGCAATAATGGCAACTACAATGGCAAGATCACTGTCACTGCGGTTCATATTCCAGACAAACGATCTATCAATCTTTAAAGCATCAATGGGAAAGCGGTGCAGGTATGACAGTGATGAGTAACCGGTTCCAAAATCATCAATGGCAATTGAAATCCCCAGTTTTTTAAGGTCATGCAAGGTTTCTTCAGCATGCTGGTCGTTTTCAATCAACATTGATTCTGTGAGTTCAAGTTCCAGCAGATGCGGGGGCAGCCCTGTCTCTTCCAAGGCCTCTTGCACCATGACGGGCGCTTTATTTCTTTTCAGGCTATAGGCTGAAAGGTTTACCGCAACAGAAACAGCGTTGTTGACGCTCTCATGCCAGATTTTTGCCTGTTTGCAGGCCGTACTTAAAACCCACTCAGTGATCGCCTGAATGGCGCCGGATTCTTCTGCCAGCGGTATAAAGCGGCTGGGCGGAATCATACCCCGTTCCGGGTGTTGCCAGCGAATAAGTGCTTCCACGCCGATCATGACACCTGTCTGTGCATCAAACTTGGGTTGGTACATCAGCTGCAACTGATTCAGGTCAAGGGCCTTGCGTAAATCTGTCTGAAGTGCAACCCGTTCGCTGGCCTGCTGGTTCATCTCTGGATTAAACAGCCGGAAGGCATTTTTCCCATCCGCCTTGGCATGGTACATGGCTATGTCTGCATTCATTAACAGGGTATCAATGGTTTCACCGTCATCCGGGAAGATGGTGATACCGATACTGCAGGTGACAAATATCTGCTGACCGTCTAGGCAGTAAGGGATTTCAAACAGATCAAGCAGTTTCTGGGCAACTTTGCAGGCGTTCTTCTGTGACCGGATATCTTGGACAAAGATGGTAAACTCATCCCCGCCCAGGCGGGCAACGGTATCGCAGTCCCGCAATACCAGTTCCATCCGGTCAGCAACCTGCTGCAGAAGCAGGTCTCCGGTGCGGTGTCCCAGGGTGTCGTTAATATCTTTAAACCGGTCAAGATCAATGAAGATTACCGCTATCAGCTGGTTAGAGCGTAACGCAAGGTTCATGGCCTGTTGCAGGCGGTCATGGAACAGTACCCGGTTTGGCAGGCGGGTCAGGGTATCAAAGTGCGCCAGTTCCTGCAGGTGTTCCTGTCGCTGACGAAGTACCAGGTTGCGCTCTTCTATCTCCTGTAGCATTTCGTTGAAACTGTCATACAGCTGACCTATCTCATCACTCCCCGGTGTGTCTGCACGCAGAGAAAAGTCCTTGGTTTCAGAAACCGATCGCATGGTATCTACCAGGTTCAGAATCGGCAGTGAGATAATGGTTTGCAGGCGGACCGAGAGCAGGTAGGCGGCAGCTGCCGCAAGGCTGAGTACCAATATGGCAGAGATCAGGGTGCTGAGCAGTCGGCTCTTTAATTCATGTAGATCTGCAAACAACACAATGGTACCGATTGTCTGGCCATCAAGCTGGATTGGCGCAACCATGCTGAACCGTTCGGATAATTGCAGGAACTGATGGCTGCTGAGCTGAATCTGCTTTAAAACCTTCTGAAAGTCAGCAGGTGGGCTGTTTTGGTCAAGTTGTTCAAAAGGTACATCCTTTGTTTTTGCGTTTGCTGCAATGTAGCGGCTGAAGATGGTGGCATCAGATCTGAGAATGTAGGCTGCAATAATATCGGTTTTAACCGTTAAAGACGACATGGTGTCCAGAGCTGACTGAGGATCGTCAAAGGTTACTGAAGATGCAACGTTTTTACTGAGAATATCTGCCAGAGAGGCAAGGTCTTTGCGTTGTGTACTGATGATATCATTTGCCTCTTTAATGACAAAGATACAGGTGGTTGCCATAAGCACCAGACCGCAGGTAAGCATGATCAGCAGCATCAGTTTGCGGCGGATGGAGATATTGGCCAAGTATGTCAGCATAGTGCGATTCATGGTGTTTCTGCCACTATCTGGGCCAGCTTCAGCAGTTGTGCACTGATCCGCAAACGGTGTCGCTGGGCTGCAGTCTGGTTGATCTCGAATCTGACCTTGCCCTGTTGGAGCACAAACCCAACCACACCTCCACTGCGGGCAAAACCTCTGGAATCGGAAACAGTCAGGACTGGAACCGTACGTGTTTTTTCCAGCAAACTGCTAACCGATGCCCGCTCCAGGTCGCTCAGGATCAGGACCTCACAACCTGAAATAATAACAGGGGGTACAGGTAGTTGCTGAATCAAGATCGGCCGGTTTTTAACGGTCTTCCCCTGTAGGCTGCCCATAGCGCTGCCAAGCGGTCCTTTACCGGCAACACAGATAGTCATTTGAGGCGCCTGACCGGGGAGATTATCGTCAGGCCAATCCATGAACCTGAGCATGTTGTAGATCATGGCCGCTTTAATCTGGTGCTCACCCGGCTCCTGTGCTGCTACGGATGGAGTCTGTACCAGCAGACAGGTGAACAGCAGCAGGCTGATCAGCGGATATGTCAAGCGGGTGCTGGACATGGCGGGTTCAAAATCTCCAGGTTACTTTGCCGTAGACAGAGCGTGGAACTTCCGAGGCAGTGGTATTGATAAATTCCGGGATATATTCAGGATGCCGTTTCTGGAAAAGATTCTGGCCAACCAGTGCAAGCTCTACCTGCTTCACCGGTTTCCAGGCCAGACGAACATCCATGGTAATGTAACCGGGAATTGCTATCTGATCGATGTAGGCTACCCGATAAACCGCCCGTAGCCAGAAATCCAGTTCGACCTGTTTGCCCAGATCAAAGCCTGAACGGATTGATCCCTGATGTCGGGGCGATCCCCCCGCAAGGTCGTTGCGGTTAATTTCGGCAATGGGTTCTCCGCTACCCTGGTCAAGATGCATAATGGCACAGAGATAACTGTAGGTTGCCTGCAGGCGCCACCAGTCCAGTGGCTTCCAGTTGGCAGACAGCTCTGCACCGTAGGTATGGCCATGCATGGTGTTGGACAGGTTAAACGGTTGCACAATGGAGCTGGCGCCAAGATAGGGAGAACCGCTTAGAGGAACCCGGAGTTTATCGTACTGATTCACAAACAGGGCAAGATCCAGGGATATGCGCGGGCCTGGTGTTGTGCGGTAGCCAAGTTCATAGGCAATAACGGTCTCTGACTTGAATCCGTTAGTGCCGTTTATCTCAAGTTGCACAGGACCTGGTAAAGTCTGAAAGCGGTATTGGATTTCACGGTCACCCCGTGACGGGGTGCGTACGGCCCTGGATATTGAGGCCCAGAGGCTGTGTTTCTGGCTTGGACTCCACAGTAGTCGGGCATTGGGCTGTACCTCGAAGCCGGTATAATCGTTGTGCTCCAGGCGCGTTCCCAGGATCAGGCTGAGACGTTCAGGAATAAGGGTAATCTCGTCATGGATAAAGGCGCTGAACAGACTGGCACCTTTGCTGGGCTGGTTAAAGGCGATATAGGGTGAGTTTGACAGGTTGTCGTGGCTGTAACGATACCCCAGGCCCCAGATAATGTCCTGTCGCTTACCGAGTTGAAAGCGGTGCTGCAGATCAAGATCAACCGTGTCACGGGTTTCGCCAAGTTCAATCATGCTGCGCCGATAATGGTCATAGTACCATTGCAACGTAACACTATCGGTATCGGATAGTGTGCGCTGCCAGCGGGAGAGCAGATTAAAACCGCTGGTGGTTGCAAAACTCTGTTGAGTTTGGGGGATTCCCGGATTGGAGAGGTTGTAGAGGGAATAGGTTTCGTCGTAGGAACCAGAGAAAACATCTCCCTGGACAGTCAGACTGTTATTGTCATCAAGCTGGCTGTCGAGCCGGAACCCACCTGAACCGTTCTGCCAGGCATCATGGGCATCAGTACCATTGGCGTACTGGCCGGGTGCATGGTTTGCGTAGCTTCCGTAAACTTTCATATCGGTGCTGTCGCTGATATTTTTTCCGTAGCCCAGTGTGGCGAAGCCTTTCTCAGAACTACCTGCGCCGGCAGAAACCATCCCGCCGTTACTGTCAGAGGCATGTTTGGTAATAATATTAATCACACCATTGACTGCATTGGCCCCCCATAGCGCAGCGCCAGGTCCCCGAATAACCTCAATCCGTTCTATATCTTCAAGCGGAGTAGCCAAATGCTCCCAGTACACACCGGAAAAAAGCGGGGTATAGATGCTGCGCCCATCCTTCAACACCAGCAGTTTATTGGCAAAACGGCCATTAAAACCACGGATGGAAACAGCCCATTTATTTGCATCTATCCGTGCGACCTGCACTCCCGGTACCATCCGTAACAGTTCGGGGATGCTGGTGGCGCCTGACCGGCGTATATCATCCTGAGAGATAACAAAGGCTGCTGCTGCAGCATTGGACATTTTTTGAGGTTTTTTTGATACGGAAGTAACGTTGATGTCCATCAGTGCTTCAAGGGACAGTTCCGTTAAATCGTTGGCAGTATGTCCAATATCGGGCGTACAGAGCAAGGAACCGAGAGCGGCACAGGCGAGGATTGGTCTGAAAATGGTTGTTAATAGAGTCTCATGCATCTGTTTTCCCTCTACTGTACAGATGTTGAATAGAGCTCCTATACCAGAAACTTATACTTTAGCAAGGTAGGCCGGATATTTTCTTTATTGCCTGTAAAACAGTTTTTGACGTAATTTAGGGAAGGAGGCGTGCTATGGGGTTTTCAGAATATCTGTTTGTGTTTGCTTTTTTTGGGGTGCCTGGGGTTTTGGGGGGCTGGCTGGCCCATACTAGAGGGAAGAACCCCCTGTTATGGGGGCTCTTGTCAGCGCCATTTCCGTTTTTTGTTCTGATTATTTGGTTCCAAAAGCCGACAGCTGAGATCCCCGGATATTTTCGTAAATGTCCATCGTGCGGTGGCGTGTATCCCTGGAAGCTGAATGCGTGTAAATACTGTGGTGCAGAAACAGAACAGAAATAATCTACTCTATGTTCAGGTCCATTGGCTGATCATCCCTGGTAAGCAGGAAGTCAAAAGGAGGCAGGCCCCGTTGTAACAGGATCTGCAGTATTTTGGGACAAAGCTGTTCCTTCTGTTTTTCAGTGGAAAATTTGAGGAAAATGCGAAGCAGTGCCTCAACCGCTTCAACCGGCTCGCCCTTTATATCTTTAACCTGCTCATCATCTCCCAGGGTAAACATTGCCGGATAGGTGCCGTCAGGCTTGAAGAATCCCATAATTCTATGGACTTCATCGGCTCCGAGGATGTCTCTGACCTCACCCATAATCTCATTCAGCCCTGCAATCAGGGCAGGCATTTTTTCACTGAGTGATGAGATGATATCAAGTCCTACCTGCAACTCTTCCATACGATTCATAAAGAGTTCAATCAGCTCTCCCTTGATCAACCCGCCATGTTGCGGCATCAATGCCACCGGTGCAGGGTCTAGGGCACGGATTTTTTTGATTGCAATTTTTATGGCTTCATTACTTGGCATATACAGCTGATGAAATGCCTTGATACCAGCCCAGTTTGCCTCTACGGCATGCAGGCCGGTAGCGGCGATACCGCCAAACAGATCACCGGTAAACAGAATCCGGGATTCGAGGTCATAGATCATGCAGGCCCCGCGGAAGTGACAGAACGGGGTAGGGATGAATTGGAGCTTATGACCTGTAGGTAACACCACCCGTTGCCCCTGGACCTTGTCAACCGCACGGAAAGGGGTTTGCGACATGCCGTTCAGATTTGCCAGTCGCCAGGTGTCTTCAGTGGCAATAACCGTGAGATTTTGATTCAGCTTGGTCAGAGTAGGCAGGACACCCAGCACATCAGGGTCCTGGTGATTGATAAAGGCCAGGTTGATCTTTGCAAGACCTCCAGGCAATACGGCAGAAACTTTTTGAGACAGGCTGTCAAGGTCATTGGTTGGACCGGGATCGATCAGCAGGGTTCCGGTAGTGCCGTTACCTTTAAAGATACGCAGAAAACTGTTGCGGCTTAAAAAGGTTTTGGTGCCGGCACCTACCCAGTAGACACCTGGTGCAAGTTCGCTGGCCTGATCAAGGTTGATAAGATTATCCATTTCGTTTGGCTCCCTATGCATGTGTGATGATTGTGTGTTCAGTCGCTTGTGCTGTACCCAACCTCTTCCAGGTATCTGCCGAACTGCTTGTCAGAACCGGAAATATGTTTCACCAGCCAATCAAGCAACATACTGTTGGTTGAAATTACCTGATTAATCTCAGGTGGGACTTCAGGCATAAGCTGATTTTTTAACTCTTGTATCCTTTTAATAAAACCGAGGTGCTGTAACCGGTGGGATTCGTGGTCAGGGTAAGCCAGTTTAACCTGAAGTTTTTCTTCTGCGTTAAAATGCTTGATGACATATTCATCAAGGAATTCCATTAATCTGAGTAGTTCAGAGCTCCCTTTGCCGTCACGGCAGGCACGCAGAAAAACATTAAAGGATTCCACCAAATGTTTATGCTGCTCGTCTATTTCAGTAATCCCGATTTCAAGTTCAGTTCGCCAGCTGATCGCCATTTGTTGCACCCCGTTGTCAGTTTATACGTGTCAGTTTTATAAAAAACAGCAGTCTGTTGCAACCAACGTTTGTGTTACAAAATACGACAGAGCGTGATGGTTTTTTTAATTTAATCAATGTGTTTTGTTGTTGCTTGCCATACCAGGGCACAAAGTTGCGTGTCTTCATCCCTGATGTGGGCGACCAGCCAGTCGCGCAGATAGACAAGAATCTCAAACTGGGCGATCAGCGGGTTTTGGTGCAATTCTTCGTTAAATCCTTTCATACGGGTTAAGAAATTTTGGTGTTGTGTGATTTGAATATCCAGCCGTGGATAATTGTACTGCTGCATCATTCGTTCTTCGGCCTGAAAATGTATCTGAGCATACTGTCCCAATGCTTTTAGAACCCGTCCAAGTTCCCGGGCACCCATCTTGTTGGCCACCACATCAATCAAATCATTAACCAGATCAAAGAGGTAGCGATGATGTTCATCAATTACTGCAATACCTACGCTTAATGACTCGTCCCAGCATATCCAGCGGGTTTCGCGTAAGGGGAGTTCCGGTAGATTTATAATCTCTGCAGGATCAATAACATCTTCACGATATAATTCACGAATTCTAAGGATTTCAGGCAAGGCCTTTTCAAAGGCAGTAACTACAGCAGGATCAAATTTCTTTCCAGATTCGGTTTTGATGTACTGAATGGTCTTTTCCAGTGTCCATGCACCTTTATAGGGGCGGTTGGACATCAGGGCATCAAATACATCGGCAATTGAACAGATCCTGGCCAGTATTGGAATTTCAGTCGTCTTAATCCCCTGTGGATAGCCACTACCATCCCAGTTTTCATGGTGACACAGCGCAATATCCCGTGCCGTTGCGATCAGAGCGTCTGAACCTTTGAGCAGACGACCACCAATTTCAGTGTGGGTTTTCATGATGTCAAATTCATCGGTCGTCAGGCGTTCAGGTTTGAGAAGGATAGCGTCTGCTATACCAATCTTACCCACATCATGCATCGGAGCGGTAATATACAGGATTTCGCGTTGTTCATCGCTAAGTCCCATGGCCTTGGCAATGGCACCAGCAATATTGGTCATGCGCATGACATGCATGCCGGTTTCATTGTCGCGGTATTCTGATGCAGTACCTAAGCGGCGGATCGCTTCGGTGCGAGCATCTTCAAGCTCAATTTCACGTAACCTCAGGGTGGCGTTAAGTAGAAATCTACTGACTATGCTGGATAGTGCATGGGAAAGGTCAGTCAGAAATTCAAGTTCATTATTTGTAGGAACCCAATTGGGGGCTAAAAAAAGCAGTACTTGCCCCAGAGGCTGCTGGTTGGCACAGAGTGGCAAAATACAGACCTGCTGATGGTTTGGCAGATGCTGTCCATAGGCGGTCGCCTTAGGGACGATGGTTGCGAGTGTAGCCTGTTCGTTAAAAGGATGGTTGAAGTCATGTAACTCATCATGCTCTTCATCGGTTGCCCAAAAAGGCTTAAGGCCATACTGGGCCACCCGCACCGGTTTATTGCGTGGGCTAAACATCAGAATGGCACCTTTTGACTGGATCTGTAGTGTCGGTAGTTTTTGAAGCACTCCGAAGAGCTGTTCCAAAAGAACATCCAGGTCATTGTCAGTGCTGCCAACCATGGTCAGCTCAAAGACAAGCTTACTAATTTCAAGTAATTTGTCATTATTGTTCATCAACTGGCCCTATCTCTGTGTTGTTAGCATAAAGCAGTACCTAATGCCTTGATTTGCGTGAGTTTACACATTACTGACCAAGAGTCAAACAGGAAAAATTGTTCAGCTGATAATATAAGTTATTGGATTAATTGTGGTTAATTAATGGCGGGTGGTGATTAAAAACGAAGCAGATGTATACAGATGAAACGGCATTCGGGCGGATTGTTAAGGCGGTATAAATATGACAAGATTTCAGGTGTTTGCATCTGCAAACACCTGAAATCTTACTGGATGGTTTTATTCAACTTTTGCAAACTTCCCTTTTTCTCCGCATTTCTCGCATTTTTGTGGTTTGCAGCGGCCTTCTTTGCTAAAGCCACAGGCGCATTTCCAAGTTGCCATTGGTATATCACCTCCTTGTTGTTATTTTATGCAGACCTTGCGAACCTCTTTTAGATCTGTAAGACCTTGAAAACATTTTAAAATACCATCCTGTTTCAGTGTGGTCATACCGTCATTGATAGCCTGCTTACGTATCGCTTCAATCTCTGATTTACGTTTGATCAAGGTCTTCATCTCGTCTGTGCCTTTTAGCAGCTCATGGATACCCAAGCGTCCTTTATAGCCGGAATCACCACACTTTGCACAGCCAACCGCCTTGTGGAGCTTGATGGTGGCTGGATTAATGCCGGTTTTTTTAAAATCTTCCACGCCATACTCCAAAATTATATCTTCCAGCTCTTTTCGGTCTGGTTGGTATTCCTGTTTGCAGTCACAGAGACGGCGGCAGAGACGCTGGGCCAGGATACAAAGAATGGCATCAGAGAAGGAGAACGGGTCAAGCTCCATATCAAGCAGACGGGTAACGGTTTCTGGGGCAGAGTTGGTGTGCAGGGTTGAGAAGACCAGGTGGCCGGTCAGCGATGATTCAATGCCAATCTCAGCGGTTTCTTGATCCCGCATTTCGCCCACCATGATCACATCAGGATCAGCCCGCAGGAAGGAGCGCAGGGCAGCCGCAAAGGTAAAACCGATCTTGGGATGCACCTGTACCTGACGCAGGCCCCGTTGGGTGATCTCTACTGGGTCTTCTGCTGTCCAGATCTTTGTTTCAGGTGTGTTGATGACAGATATGGCTGAGTGCAGAGTGGTGGTTTTACCGGAACCGGTAGGACCAACAACCAGTACCAGTCCATAGGGCTGGTTGATGCATTCAAGCAGGACTTTGCTGTTGCGTTCAGTAAGCCCCAGCTTGTCATAGGGCAGGGCAGCCTCTCCTGAGGCCAGTACCCGCATGACCACATCTTCAAGCTGACCTGCTGTGGGGACCGTTGCTACCCGTAGTTCAACATTTAGCGGACCGAATTTTTTGAAGTCAATCTTACCATCCTGGGGCTTGCGGCGCTCTGAGATATCCAGCCCACACATGATCTTGATCCGCGACGGAATGGCGTATTTGTACTTGTAGGGAATCCGTTGATAGACCTTGCAGCGGCCATCAATCCGGGTGCGGACAATCACGTCCTCTTTACCTGGGTAGGGTTCAATATGGATATCTGAGACCTTGCCCTGAACCGCATCAATAATGATCTTGTTAACCAGCTGGACTATGACGCTGTCCTGTTCAGAAACCTTTGACGATTCCTGCTCTATTTCCGGCTCATCAGTAGAGTCCAGTTTGTTAATCAGTTCATCAATGCTACCACCTGAGGCCATTGAAGAACCTCGATTGTAGAACAAGCCGATATAACTCTGGATATCATCCCGGAAGGCCCCCACGTAGCTGATCCGTTTGTACTCCGGATAAATAAACTTGATCATGTCCTGACGCCCAAGATCAGTGGGGTCATCCATAATGATATACAGTACGCTGTTTTCAATTTTATACGGAACCCACCATTCTTTCATCAAACGGTCTGGTTTGATCCGTTTTAACAGCTCTTCTTCCATGGGAGGGGCTGCAGGTTCATACTTAATAAATTCAGTACCAAAGAAAAGTGACAAGGCCTTGGCCATCTCTTCTCTGGGGACCTTGTATTCCCGCATCAACACAGCATCAAGGCCAAATTTAACAACGTCAGGATGGACAGATGCCTTTTCAATTGATTTTTCATCCAGAAGGTTGCGGTCCAGCAGGTAGTTGTAGCGGCTTCGTTGGCGGATAATCTTGGTGGTTACCTGTAACCGGTAGATGTTGTGAATCGCGATTGAAAGTGAGGTGCCCAGTTCCAGTGCGTAGGTGATGTCTGTGTCATCAAATGGGGCGCCGTTCTGTTTGTTAATGATCTGGATCACCCCGATCAGGGTGCGTTGGAACTTCATCGGCACACAGAGCGCCTGCTTGGTGATGAAACCGGTCTTTTGATCCCAGGTGTTGTCGAATTTCAGATTTGAGCTGATCATCTTCAGCTCATGCTCATCATAGGCGTTCTTGATATTCAGCACTGTTCCTGAAAGGGCGCAGTAGCCAGCCAGGCTGGTGTCAGAGATCGGGACTACAATCTGTTTAACTTCCGAACCGGATAAAACCTTTGAAATAAGCAGATTACGCTTGGCATCAGCCAGATAGATGGTAATTCGTTGGGCAGTAAACAGGGCTGCAATGCTGTCTTTTATATGGAGCAGAATAGTATTGAGGTTGTCAGCAGAATGGATCTCGTTGATCTTGTCCATCAGCCGCTTACGGTACTCAAGCTGTTGTTTAAGCTGGCTCATATCAGGTGTTGGAGATTGGTCCATGGTTAGTGCTCCAAACGTTGTTAGATTGTCCATACTGCACCTTAATGAAGCAAGAATAGCAGATACCGGCTGATACTCAAGTGGATTGATGCGGGATTTTTGATTGCCAATGTTTGACTCATGCTGAAATGCTGCTACAATCGCCAGGAAATAACGGATAGTATCTTACTACTCCATCGACATAGCCCCGAAACTTTTCAGGAGGTTTCCCATGAAAAAACTGTTGTTGATTCTACTAGTTGCTGTTGTTTTTATGCCGGTTCTGGCTCTGGCGGCTCCGGTTGGAAAAATTACTGGCCTTACTGGGCAGGCTTATATGCGGGTAAAGGCGGGCGTACCCTATGCCCCCTTGTCAAAAGGCACTGCCATTGCCACAGGTACCTGGATCAAAACCGGACCCAAAGGTTGGGTTGAGCTGACTCTGAATGATAAAAGTAAATTCACTCTGGCCAATAATACCGAGTTTGAGGTAACCAGTTTCCTGCTGACCAAAAACAAGCGGGAAGGGACCTTTAATCTTGCTGAAGGCAAGCTGCGTGCTTCTGTGGTTAAGTTTGGTGGTAAACAAAGCGGTATGACAGTGAAGAGCGGTACTGCCGTAGCCGGAATTAAAGGGACCGAGTTTCTGATGCTGTCGCAAGGTCAGGCTAACGTATTCTTTGGTAATGAAGGAACTGTTACCGTTTCTGGAGACGGTAAAACAGCCCAACAACCACTGACTTCAGCAACCTATGTCCAGAACACCCGTGGCCTGCCACCGGCAGAGCCGGTTAAAATTGATCAGGGGACCCCTTTGGCTGAAGCAAAAGGGATTTTTGATGGTGTAACCGCTGCGGAACCCCCCAAAGAGTGGACTGACTCCGGCAAGATTGCTGATATTTGTGCCCGCTGGAATATCAACCATGGTCACTATCTGGCTGACAGTGGCAAATATCAGGATGCCTTGAATGTGTTCCAGATTGCGTTGGACCTGACCAAGGTAGAGACAGTACGGGCTGATGCCCATATGGAGCGGGGGGCGGTGTATGCCCGCTTTCTTTCCAACCCGGAACTTGCCCTGGCAGAATATCTGCTGGTGTTGGAAGAATACCCCAAGTTGCCCCAGGCAGAATTTGCACTCTTTAATGCTGCCCAGACACTTGCCGAGATGGGCTTTAATGAGCAGGCCAGACTTCGCTTTGAACAGTATCTCAGGAGTTATCCCCAGGGAACCCATCGCAGCAATGCCGAGACCTTGCTGAATGGTATTGGTAAATAAGGCCTATCTACATGAGAAAACGACTAGCGTTTGTTGCCTTTGGCTTGCTTGCCGCGATTATAGCCTTAATAGGGTATCGTCTGGCTCCTCAGGCATTACAGCAGCTTGATTATCGGATGAAGGATGCCCGTTTTCGTGTACGGGGACCAATTGCGCCGCACAAGGATGTGGTGGTGGTGGCCATTGACCATGCCAGCATTAAGGAACTTGGGCGCTGGCCCTGGTCTCGCGAAGTAACCGGGAAACTGATTGAAAATCTGGCTTACTACGGCACCAAGGTCACGGCCCTGGATATTGTTTTTTCAGAGCCACAATCTTCGGCTGCAGATGCTGCATTAGCCAGTTCAATTGCCAGGTCAGGCAATGTGGTCATGGGGTACTTCTTCCGTGAAGAAGAGCAAGCTGTTGATCCTGCAGCCATTGGCCAAATGGAACGGGCCACGGTTAAGTTGATGAAGGTTGCCGAAGGTGTTCAGTCAATTCCGTTGACTCAGTATGCAAATCTTGATGTTAATCTTCCACAATTAGGCTCCAAGGCACTGGATTTTGGCTTTTTTAATGCCAAGTCTGATGGTGATGGTCTCTATCGGCGCTCAATCCTGCTTTTGCTCTATAATGGTGATATCTACCCCTCACTCGCCATGAATGCCCTGCGTCACTATCTCGGCAGCGACATCATGCTGGAGGTAAAATCCTACGGTATTGACAGCCTGCAGATCGGCTCGTTGCGGGTGCCTTCACAAGAGGATGGGACCATGGCACTGAATTACTATGGTCCAGCCCGTTCCTTTAGAACCGTTTCTGCAGTAGATGTGGTCAAAAAAAGATTAAAAAAGGATGATCTAAAAGGTGCAATGGCCGTTGTCGGGGCTACTGAGATCGGTATCTATGATATCCGCCCCACGCCGTTTGATGCACTGCAGCCTGGTGTTGAGCTTCACGCTACAGTTGCTGCCAATGCACTTGAACGCCGTTTCCTTAAATACGATGGTATTACCCAGATGTATGAGATGCTCTGCATCCTGCTGTTACCGATCCTTCTTGGACTTGTGTTGGCCTTTATGCCCGGCACCTTTGCCGGTCTTGCGGCATTTGCTGGAACAACAGGGCTGTTTCTGACAATAAACTATTTCGGTTTTACCCTGGGGTTGCGGGATATGACCGTCATCTATCCGCTGTTGGGACTTGGCTTGACCTACCTGGGGAGTGAGTCATGGCGTAATCTGGTGGTTGAAAAAAAAGGGCGTCAGCTGAAAAAGGCGTTTTCCAACTATGTTTCACCAGATCTGGTGCGGGAGATTGAAAAGAACCCTGATAAGTTGGTGTTAGGTGGGGAACAGCGTGAAATTTCGATCCTGTTCTCTGATATCCGTGGGTTTACGACGGTTTCTGAAAGCCTGACGCCTCCTGAATTGGTAACGCTTTTAAATGAATACCTGTCGCCCATGACAAGAATCGTACTGGAAGAGAAGGGAACTCTGGATAAGTTTATCGGGGATGCTGTTATGGCAATCTTTAACGCCCCGCTGGATGTGCCTGGCCATGCAGAACATGCCTGTGTGGCTGCCGTAAAAATGATGGAAGAACTTACACGTTTGAATGTTGGATTTACCGAACGTGGTATGCACACGCTGGATATCGGGGTTGGAATCAACACCGGACCGGCGGTTGTGGGTAATATGGGAGCCGACATCCGTTTTGACTACACGGCAATTGGGGATTCGGTGAATCTGGCTTCAAGGCTGGAAGGTTTGAACAAATATTATGGCTCACACATACTGGTAAGTGAAGACACCCACAAGCAGGTAAGCAGCGGTCGTTTTACCTTCCGCGAAGTTGACCGAGTGCGGGTGAAGGGCAAACATTTACCTATTGTGATGTATGAACTGATGATTTCCAACCTTGAGCTGTTGCCACGTTTTGAAGAGGGACTTCAAAAATACCGTTTGCAACAGTTTAGAGAAGCACAACTGATTTTTGATCAGTTGGTAGCAGACTATTCAGATGGTCCTTCAAGGCTCTATAGCAGTCGTTGTGCAGACTATCTTGAAACACCTCCGCCAGCTGACTGGGATGGTGTCTATACGGCCAAGAGCAAATAATGCCTGAACTGCCAGAGGTTGAGTCTGTTTTACAATGCCTGACGACCAGCACTCCTTCATTGATTGGCAGGAGGGTCTGTTCGGTTCGTGTTCTACGTGATTCAGTTGTGGACGGAAATGTACGATCTGTTGTCAACACACTTACAGGCACTGTATGTAATGACGTTTTACGGCATGGTAAGTATCTGTTTTTTGAATTTCAGAACTCCCATTCTGCAACGCAAAGCTGGTTAGCTCTGCATCTGCGTATGACTGGCCGCCTGTTTCTAGTGCCTGAACAGATGGCTGAAGATCGCCATACACGCTTTGTTTTACTGCTTGATCAAGGTCTTGCACTTCGTTTTGATGATCCCCGTGCCTTTGGCCGGGTCTGGTTGGTAGAAGATCCCCGTGAGGTGACTGAAAAACTGGGACCAGATGCGTTACTGATCCAGCGAGAGTCATTTCTAAACCGATTACATGGTTTGAGGAGGCAATTGAAGCAATTGTTGCTGGATCAGTCCTTTGTGGCAGGCATTGGCAATATCTACGCTGATGAGACGCTTTTTCGAGCCAGGTTGCATCCTTTAAAGATCTCATCTGACTTGAGTAATGAAGAAATCAATCGTCTGTACGATGCCTTGCATGGTGTGATAGCACAGGCCGTCATTGCAAAAGGAGCTAATATTGATGGTGTTTTTGAGGCAGGTTCGTTTCCGGTAGCTGTCTATGGGCGGGGAGGCAAGCGGTGTCTTGAATGTGGGGCTCTGGTGGTTAAAGAACGTTTTGGCCAGCGGGGAACCCATTTCTGCCCTGTCTGCCAACCGCTTTGACAATGTTTTGCATGGGGGGGCTGTGCGAGAGACGTTCCAGATTGTGAGCATAAAGGACGGCAAGCAGGATCTTGAAGCTATCCTGAATATCCTGCTCGAAATAAAGGCAGGACGTCTGAAAAACGATCTGAAATTGTTGAACTACTATCATGAAGTGCCCATCAGTTATGCAGCCAGTATCGAAACGGTTGATGCTGATTGTATAGAGGTGACAGCCCATCAAGCACAAGCAGTTGTACTCGGTTTACAAAAACAGGTGTTACTTACCAGTGCCCTGTTTCCCCAGGGGCTAGGAGTTCATTGTTTTGTTGAATATGTCAATGTGAAGAACCGTTTTGCTGTATTGGGGCGCTTTGCCTATGCTTCTATCCGTGCAGAACGACGTGGTGCTGTACGGGTTAGTATTGAAGGTTTTGTGTCAGCCACCTATACCGCTGAGACACAGTCCGTATCCGGTCGTGCTGATGATATTTCGGTTTCCGGTGTTGCGATTCATAATCACCAGGCTGCACCAGCAGGTATTTTAGACAGTGGTATCTTACAGATTTCTGTTCAAGAGACTGAATTGTTGCTGCCGGCAACACTGATAAAATCAGTAGAAAATGATGATGGTTTTGTCCATACCTTTCGTTTTGAACCCGATAAGAATGCAGATAAGGTTATTTCGCAGTTTATTTACTGTCGTCAGGTTGAAATAATCCGGCAATTGAAAGAGCAGTTTCTGTAATGCAGTATCAGCGTATGAACAGGGAGGTTGAGCAATGAAGCTGCGTATCCTTGGAAGTGCCGGAGCAGAATTTCCTGATTTCAGACCTCCAGCCTTTCTGATTGATGATTCACTGCTGCTTGATGCCGGTACGATTGGTTCCGTATTGACTGAAGAAGAACAGTGGTTAATCAAAAACATCTTTATTACACACGCCCATCTGGATCATATCCGTAGCATTCCAGCCTTGGCTGACAATATTATTGTCAAAAATCTACGCCATCTGGTTACTGTCTATGCGCCTCAGTCGGTCATTGATGCGCTTCGAAATCATCTGTTTAACGGGCTGATCTGGCCTGATTTTACCTGCCTGCCAACACCTGAAGAACCGGTGCTCCGCTTTAACACCATACAACCGCTGGTGCCGGTCGAGCTTTGTGATAAACCTGAAGAACCCCGATGTGTTAATGGGTATACCCTGACAGCAATAAATGTGCATCACACGGTTCCTGCAGTTGGTTATTGTGTTGAGCATGCAGGGCGCCGTCTGGTGTATACCGGAGATACCGGCCCCACAGAAGAGATTTGGAGCTACGCCTCTGGTGCTGATGCCTTAATTGTTGAGGTGTCTTTTCCCAACAGCCAGGAGCCATTGGCACTTTTGACCCAGCATCTTTGTTGTTCATTATTGGAAAAAGAACTGAAAAAGATTGCTGTTCTACCCAAAAGAATTCTGATTACCCATCCCAAACCTCAGTACTATGAGCAGATCAAGGGTGAAATAGCGCAGATGGGAATCCGGCAGGTTGAACTGCTACGAGACGGCACGATTTATGACATCTGAGTTGGGAGTTCCTTTTCCTGAGCGGGTAGGGGCGTTCATGATCCGCAGGGGACAGTTTTTTGTCACCATCACCCGGCTGATCCTGCAATCAATCGTATCGCTGGTTAGTCCACCTTCGTTGGGAAATCCGGCCATCCGTACAGTTTTGCTTAAACAGCTCTACTTCACCGGACTTGAAGCGGCTAAAATTATTGTTCTGGTGGCTGTTATTCTGGGGACCGTTATTGTTAGCCAGGTAATTGGTCTGGTTGGTGGCGGAAACGGTTCACTAACCGGCAAGGTGTTGGTCTGGGTGGTTTTTCTGGAACTTGGCCCGTTACTTACAGCTATGATTGTTATTGCCCGCAGCGGTACTGCCATCGCAGCAGAATTGGGCTCTATGAAAATCAATGGTGAAATAGCGGCATTGGAACGCATGGGAATTCATCCAGAGCGTTATCTGTTACTGCCCCGCGTTATCGGGGTTACTGCATCAGTCATATTTCTTACCATCTATTTTGTTTTAACCTCATTTGTTGGCGGTTTTTTGATTGTTTCCTTTGGGCATCATATCCCCTATGACCAGTTTATTCAGGGAATTGTCGCTTCATTGGGGCTGCGTGAAGTTGCGGTATTGACGGCAAAGGCGGCGGCTTTTGGCTTTATCATCCCGCTCATTTGCTGCAATGCCGGCATGTCGGTTGGTACCAGTGCTACTGAAATCCCCCAAGCGGCAACCAGGGCTGTAATCTCCAGTCTCTTTTCAGTTTTTGCATTGGATGGCCTGATAACTTATCTTGCATCACTGATGGCAATTGCCTGATTCCCCTTGAAATCAGGCATATCCTGTACTATCTATACTTAAATCTAGCACATTACCTGTTCAGGAGGACTGTCTTATGGGCAAAGAGCCCGGAAGCACCAAATTTCAGACCGACTTTCGTCGCCATCTGCGTGAGCAGAATATCAGTGGTAACTTGGTACACCTGCTGTGTGAGATAGCCGAGGCCAGTAAATATGTGATCAATGCGGTTCGCACTGGTGATCTTGGTGTTGCTGGTACTTCAAACCTCTATGGTGAGGAACAGTTGGCCCTGGATGTGTTGTCGGATAGAATCCTGCGCAAACGCCTGATGTACTCCGGGGTAGTCTGTAATATCGCTTCTGAAGAAATGGATGAAATCTTTCAGGTAACCAGTAATCCTTTGGGGATGTTTTCAGTGGCCTATGATCCCCTGGATGGTTCTTCACTGGTGGATGTGAATCTTGCTGTAGGAACTATTGTCGGCATTTATCAGGGAGACAATCTGCTGCAACCTGGACGTAATATGGTTGGAGCAATGTACATCCTGTATGGTCCTCGGGTCTCCATGGTCTACTCGGTGGGAAAGGGAGTCTATGAATTCACCATGAACCATCTGATGGAATTTACCTTGACCCGTGAAAAGGTCCAGATGAAACCATCCGGGGACATCTATTCTCCTGGTGGCCTGCGTAAGAAATATACGCCTGAAAACGAAGCCTATATCCGCTACCTCGAAGACAAAGGTTCAAAACTGCGCTATTCGGGCGGGTTTGTACCGGATATCAACCAGATTTTGATGAAGGGTAAAGGTATCTTCATGTACCCGGCTCTCACTGATTCCCCTAACGGTAAGCTGCGGCTCCTTTTTGAACTGAACCCCATGGCATATCTGATTGAACAGGCTGGTGGTGCTGCTACCAATGGTTGCATGCCGATCCTTGATATGCAGCCAGAGGGACTTGACCAGCGGGCTCCGATCTATATTGGTTGCAAAGAAGATGTGGCAAAGGCCACAGAATTTTTGAATGGAGCATGTGCGTGAGTAGCGTAGAAGAATTGATTGACAAAGCTGAGGTGCCTCAGGAGCTGCCTCGCAGGCTCTGTAGCGAGATTCAACTGTTTGATCTCTGTGAACTTGAAAAATGCCACTTCAAGGATGATCGTTTTTGCACTGATCCAGAGATGCTGGCCCGTTTTGAGGCCGCAGCAGATCCTGAAGATCGCCCTAAATGGAATTTGGGCAAAGATGATGATCAAGACGAAGACGATCTGTTCGACTCCGAAGAGTTTGAGGATGATGATGCTGAATCCGATGACTTTGATGGTGGAGATCACTCAGAGCAGGATGAGGAATGGTAGATTGGCGACAGTTTAGAAAGGCATTGAACAGACTTAGATGAAATTCGTTGTTGCCATCATTCAATTACTTCGTCCTCACCAATGGCTGAAGAACCTGATGCTGTTCTTTCCTCCGTTTCTGGGCGGTGCGTTGCTAACTCAAGGGGTGGTCATTAAAGGGGCCATCCCTTTTGTTGTGTTCTCTCTGGTGGTAACACACTGTTTAAAACAGCTTGCACATCCTTCCGGCTGACTTCTCTCTCTTTTTCAGGTATATCTCCAACTGCTATGACAAAACTCCAGGTTGATAATACCGGTTCACTGTTGATTCCTGCCGAGGAACTGATGCGGCTTGGCCTCCAACCGGGCGATTGTGTCGGGATTGAAGCAAATGACACAGGTTTGCTGATACGTAAACTGATTACAGCAGCACTGCCTGTAGTTTCAGTACAACAGTCAATTGCCCGTAAAAACCTTCTGACCGGTATTCAGTTTATTAAAGGAGTCGGCCCCAAGCTGGCTGAACTACTTGCCAAGCGCAGCATTCATACGGTTGAAGAAGCCCTGTTTTGTCTGCCCCACCGTTATGAAGACTGTCGTCAACTGATTCCCATCAGACAGTTAAAGCCTGGGCTGACACAGGTCTTTCAAGGCACCGTTGTCTCTGCTAAAAGTGCTACAACCAAAGGTGGGCGCAAGGTCTTTGAGGCTGTGGTGCAGGATGAGAGTGGCAGTATTGTGCTGAAATGGTTTCATGCCAATGGTGTCTGGATGAAGCGGACCTGGCAGATTGGTAAACAGGGGGTTTTTACCGGTGAGGTGACCAGTTTTGGATGGAAACCAGAGGTGCATCATCCAGATGTTGAATGGCTGGAAAATGGTGCGGATGTTAATGCAGTAATGGCTGCCGATCCGGTTAATTTTGGACGGATTGTGCCTGTCTATCCCTTGACTGAAGGTCTGCATCAGAAAGGGATGCGACGGGTGATGCGTCAGGTGGTTGATACCTTTCTTCCCAATCTTGAAAATATCCTGCCTCAATCCCTGTTGGGTATCTATCAGTATCTTCCGCTGCAGGAAGCACTTGGTCAGGTACACCTACCGCCACCAGATGCTCCTCTGATCGATCTAAACGAAGGTCGTACTCTTGCCCACCGTTCTCTCGCCTTTGATGAGTTCTTCTTCTGGGAGCTGGGGCTAGCCCTAAAAAAACGTGGTGTGGCCATTGAAGAAGGGATCTCGTTTCAGGTTACCCATCGTTACACCAAAGAGTTGGTAAAACTTCTGCCGTTTCAGATGACGGCTGCCCAGCGACGGGTGCTGTCTGAGATTAAGGCTGATATGATGGCTCCCCATCCGATGCACCGTCTGGTACAGGGTGATGTTGGTAGCGGCAAGACCTTGGTGGCGCTGATGGCAGCTCTGGTGGCGGTTGAAAATGAGTACCAGGTGGCAATCATGGCCCCCACCGAGATCCTGGCTGAACAGCATTGGCATAACATTCACCACTGGTGTGAACAGTTGGGTATCACTGTTGTCTTACTTACCTCTGGCATGCGGGGTAAGGCCAAGAAAGAGGCGATGCAGCAGGTGGCTGATGGCCGGGCTTCCATCGTGATCGGCACCCATGCCGTGATTCAGGACAAGGTCGAGTTCCACCAACTGGGATTAGGGATTGTGGATGAGCAGCACCGTTTTGGTGTACTGCAGCGTGGTATTCTCAAGAAAAAAGGGGCTAACCCAGATATTCTGGTGATGACCGCCACTCCGATCCCCCGTACCCTGGCCATGACCCTGTTTGGAGACCTGTCTCTGTCAGTGATCGATGAATTGCCACCCGGAAGAACTCCAATCAATACAAAGATATACTTTGAAACACGCCGTAAACAGGTGTACGAGATGATCCACAGGGAGATTGAACAGGGACGACAGGCGTACGTTATCTACCCGCTGGTTGAAGAATCTGAAAAGTCTGACCTGAAGGCTGCAACCCAGATGGCCGAACACCTGCAAGCGGATATCTTTCCGGGGCTCAGGCTTGGTCTTTTGCATGGACGGATGAAACCGGAGGAAAAGGAGGCAGTGATGGCCTCCTTTAAAAACCGGGAGTTGGATATCCTGGTGGCCACCACCGTGATTGAGGTGGGGATTGATGTGCCAAACGCCACCTTGATGGTAATTGAACATGCCGAGCGTTTTGGATTATCGCAACTGCATCAGTTGCGTGGCAGGGTAGGGCGGGGCAGTCATCAATCACACTGTATACTGTTAACAGCTGGCAAGCTGTCTGAAGATGGAGAAAAAAGACTCAGGGTGATGGAGGCCACCACCGATGGCTTCAGAATTGCCGAGGCAGATCTTGAAATACGTGGTCCTGGCGATTTTCTGGGTACACGGCAATCCGGTATGCCTGATTTCAGGGTAGCAAGTATCCTGCGGGATGGCGTTATATTAGAGCAGGCTCGCACAGCGGCCCTGGAACTGTTGGAGCACGATCCTGGATTGACAATGTCAGATGGACAAAGGATAAAAGAAGAACTGTTGCGCCGTTGGGGAACCCGTCTGGAGTTGGCCGGTATTGCATAACTTGCAAGGGAGGAACCATATGATTGTCAGGATACTGAAAAGAACGATCATCTTGTGTCTGCTGATTATCTGTGTTGCTGCTGTGGCACAGGCTGAATCGGGTGAGCCATTGGAATGGTTTCACTGGGCCATTGGTAGCTACCAAAGTGACATTCACAGTGCCGGTGAGTTATTAAAAGGAAATACCACTTTTGAGATTAATCAACAGGGAGATCTGGCAGGCAATTACACCTTTGAAGAAAAAGACAGCCTTGTGGAAGGTATCCTGTTTCCCTGTACAGCCAAGTCTACACCTCCCCGTGTCAGTTGTATCTGGACAGACAAATATGGTACCGGCAAGTTGAATATTCAGTTTGAGGAAGGTTTTAAATCATTCTACGGTTCCTGGCAGGCCGATGGTCAATCTGAAAAGTTTGACTGGAACGGTCGACGCTAGACCGGGAGAATTCAACAATGCTACGTACCCTGTCAGACGTCAATACGGTTTCCCATGCCATCCAGCTTTCAGTAGCCCCGGTTTTTCTGCTGACTGGTATTGGTGCAATTCTTTCCGTGTTGACCAACCGGTTGGGACGTGTGATTGATCGAGCCCGTCTGCTTGAATCACGTTTTGAAATCGCTACGCTTGATGAGCATAAGGAACTGATTCGTAGCGACCTTAATACACTGGCTAAAAGGGCCAAGTTGATCGGTAGAGCCATTAACCTCTGTACAACTACCGCCTTTCTGGTCTGTACCGTTATCGCATTGATGTTTATTGGTGCATTTCTTGGAATTGATCCTTCCATTCCGGTGGCAATCCTGTTTATCTGCGCCATGCTCTCCATGGTGCTTGGATTGGTCTGGTTTTTAAGGGAAATTTATATCGCTACGGCGAATCTACGAATTGGCCCAGGTTCTCAGTCGCCACCACCGAATTAAAGCAATTAAAAAGGGCCAGACCGTATGGCCTGACCCTGTAAACTTTTAACAACCGGCTGTTTTTCTGAAAAGCTTGGAAATATTGTCCTTGGTATCGTATTTTACCCGTACTTCATCGCCGGTAGTGATCCGTTTGTCATTCAGTTTATCTACGGTCAGTTGATCAGTTACGGTGACGGTGATATCTTTGCCGCTGCTGTTGTCCTTGATCACGACTGATGCTTTACCAGCTTCGGCCTGAACCTTGACAACCGGGCCAACTATTTTAACCTCTTCTGCAAATGATACTGATGCCAAAGTAATCAGTGATGCGGTAATTGCGAAAATAAGCCGTTTCATGGTACTCCTCCTTGTGAGATATGTTACTCATCATAGAGCATCAGGCGTGCCATGTTTTGTAATGTCTCGAAACTGCTAAACTTTATTTCGTTAACACTATGTTGCTTGTTTTGTTGTAGCTGTTTAAAGGTGAGTTTCACCTTTTTTAAGACATATCTAATGATCAAAGGAGTAGGCACATGTCAGAGTTCGCAGGTGTAACTGTTGTACGTGAGGCAAATATCTATTTTAATGGTGCTGTTGCCAGCCACACCGTGCTGTTTCCTGATGGTTCAAAGAAGACACTGGGGATTATGCAACCGGGTGAATATACCTTTAATACCGGTGCTGCTGAACTGATGGAAATACTGACTGGTGAACTGGACCTGCAACTGGCTGGCGAGACTGGTTGGAGACGAATCGGCGGTGGACAGTCATTTGAGGTTGCTGCAAACTCTTCCTTTACCATGAAGGTTCAGACGGTTGCTGATTACTGCTGTTCTTTCTTGTCTTAAATTATTTTAAAAATATCTGGTTTTTAAAGGATGTTTTTGTTATATTT
>JAJTBI010000154.1 GCA_021286935.1 Geobacteraceae bacterium | reverse complement strand
GCGAAAGCAACTGGGACCCCATGGCCCCTTGGGATTGACAGCCGGGGAAGCGAGATCATCCTGCAGTTGGTGATTGCTAATCCCACCGGTGAAGCAGCCCAGGAGCTGATAAAAAATCTGTCGGATCTGTGTGGCCACTTTTTGGAACTGGGCGATTACGGCCAGGTCTTAAAGATCCTCAGTCAGGCTGCCGATCCCCGCTTGCCGCAACCACTCCGGATTGTCATGCGTGATGCCTTCTGCCGCCGAGAATTTCTCGATGAAATTTTGAGCGGTCTTACCATCTGGGGTAAGCCTAAATACGATCAGGTGACGTTGCTCATCCAGGTGCTGGGGCGTGCTTTTATAGAACCGTTGCTGGACCGGATGTCAGAAGAAGAAAATATGTCGTTGCGACGATTTATGATAGATCGCGTGCAGGCTTTCGGTGAGGCAGCGCGTCCGTATCTGCTTGCCCGTTTGTCTGACCAGCGCTGGTATGTATTACGTAATATTATTATCATGCTGCGTACCCTTGGCCCTGCGCAGGAAGTTGAACAGCTACGGCCCTTTTTAAGGCATGCAAACCCAAAGGTACGGATCGAGGCGTTAAAAACCCTGCTGCAGGCGGGTGACTCGATTGCCCAGCGACAGGTTTTGCGGGACCTTGAATCACCTGATCGGGAAACTCAGTTGACTGCCGTCAGTCTGACGGATCACAACAGTCCACCGGACATAGCTCGCAAACTACTGGCGCTGGTAACCAGTGGCGGCTATACCGCAGTGGAGTGTGAACTGAAAACAGCTGCGGTGCAGGCATTGGGTGAGATCGGCAGACCAGAAATTCTGCCGGAATTGGTGAAAGTGCTTGCCAGCCGAAGTTTACTAGCGTTTAAGGCGTTAAATCGGCTTAAAATTGATATTATACGTTCCCTCGAACGCTATCCGGCAAAGGCGGTTCTGCCACTTTTAGAGCGGCTTTCTGCTGGCAGTGATGATGTGGCGCGACAGGCAGCTGATTCGTTACGGGTTGTGCGGAGCAAGGCCTTATGAGCAACACTGGTGCACTGCATAATATTAATGAGTTCATCAGACATCTACTTTCAGCGGTAGCCGGTGCTGCACTGTATACAGCCAATCATCCTCAGGTGCATCGATTGGCTCAAGCTGCCCATTCAAGTCTTAGTAGTGCCCTTACCGAACGACCTGATATTGCATTGCTGGAAATTGAGGGAGAGTTGGTTATTGATGGTGAGCCGCAGCCATTCTCACTTGTGCTGGATCGTTTTGTCCAGATTATGCACGAACAGGGTATCGGTCATCTTCGCTTTCTGAACGGTGTTTCCAGGGAGGAAGTTGATCAGCTGATTGCACAGCTTGCGCGTCAGACTGAACGTTCAGAGTCTGGCTCAAGTGAGCATATCAGGCTAGGCAGAGTTGAAATGCCTGGGCAGGGGCAAGCTGGTGCTGATGGGGTTGCGGGTTCCGGTAATGATGCATCCGGCATGTCAGGTGGTGGTAATGGAACTGGTGCACGAACCACCAGCCTTGGCGAAATACCTGCCATAGAGCTGGCACGACTCAGCGATGTCTATGAGGCTATCAAGCGCAAAGAACGTCTGAAACCTAGTGGCATAGCTGAAACCGTGACAGAACTGGTGGAGGCGTTCCGCCGTGAAGGGGATGCCCTGCTGATACTTGCTGCCCTGAGAGAGCAGGATGAGTATACCTTTACCCATGCTGCCAATGTCTGTATTCTGACGTTGGCGCAGGCAATGTCCCTGGGGATCTCCGGGCAACTGCTGAATGATATTGGCATTGCTGCTATGCTGCATGATATTGGGAAGATGTTTGTACCGGAAGAGATCCTCACCAAGCCGGAAAAGTTGTGTGATGACGAGTTGGAACAGATGAAACGTCATCCGGTGCTTGGTGCGCAGTATCTAATGGAGGCCGCTGGTGTGCCGCGTCTGGCAGCCATTGTCGCCTTTGAACATCATATGAGGTATGACCAGTCTGGCTACCCAGTGGTACCGGTTGGCTGGCAACAGAATGTGGTCAGCCAAATGACGGCTATTGCGGATTGTTTCGATGCCATGCGCACCCGTAGACCGTATCAGGAACCCCGCTCGCCCGAGGAGATTGCCAGTGCGCTGTTACAGGGGGCGGGAACAGAATTTAACCCATTACTGGTTAAAAATATGCTGTTGGTTCTGAAGCGGATCAAGAAAATTTAGGGATTAGAAGAGGCTTGACACCGTTTAGGCTATGGGTTACTGATTTTTCTTCTAACATCGTTATAAAGCAGGATTCAATGAAAGGGGAGGCAGACTGATGAGCCTGGTAAAATTGTATGACACAACACTGCGTGATGGAACGCAGGCTGAGGATATTTCGTTTCTGGTTGAGGATAAAATCCGGATTGCACATAAGCTTGACGAGTTGGGTATCCATTACATTGAAG
>JAJTBI010000035.1 GCA_021286935.1 Geobacteraceae bacterium | reverse complement strand
CGACAAGCGGCTGCGGGGGATTGCGGTTCGTCAGGATCTGACTGATGAGTGGCAGCAACGTGGAGCGCAAAATAGTCGGGAGTACGCCATCCTTACCAATGAGATTATGCAGGGCGCCTTTGACCTGAAGGTTGATGACTATAAGGCGGTTAAGGGGTTAGAGCGGGAGAATCTGCGGGATCATATGACCGACATGGAGTTGATTCTGACCATGCTGGCTGAGGCAACCACCACCAAGTTGCACCGTGATCGGGGCTCTCAAGGATTTGAACCGCTCAAAAAGGATGCACAGGATGGTGGAGCAGTTGCCGGCCGGACGCGGCGGGATATTGAACAACAAAGCGGTGTCGCGGTGGTGAGCAGTTCCAACTATAAAACCTTATCCACAACAAAGCAGACCAAGAAACTAAACCATGATAACAGACAAGAAAATGAATAAACCGGAAGTTCTGGCCCCCTGCGGCTCCCTGGAAGCTTTTTTCGCTGCCATGGAATCCGGTGCAGATGCGGTCTATGCCGGCTTACGGGAGTTTTCGGCCCGGGCACGGGCCAAGAACTTTACCCTGGGACAGATGGCCCGGATGCTGGCCTATGCCCATCAGAGGGGGCGGAAGATCTACATCACCCTGAATACGCTGGTAAAGGAGCAGGAACTGCCCCAGCTGGTGGAGACCCTGGCAGAGCTGGCCAAGCTGCGGGTGGATGGGGTGATTGTGCAGGATATGGCGGTGGCCCGGCTGGTGCGGAAACATTTTCCTTCAATCCCGCTGCATGCCTCCACCCAGATGACCATCCATAACCTGCCCGGCGTCAAGCTGCTGGAGGCGTACGGTTTTGAGCGAGTCGTGCTGGCCCGTGAGCTGCAGCTGGCTGATATCGCTGCTATCGCCTCCCGGACCAGCGCTGAGCTGGAGATCTTTGTCCATGGTGCGCTCTGCTTCTGTGTCTCCGGCCAGTGCCACTTCTCCTCGTTACTGGGTGGCCACAGCGGCAACCGCGGCCGTTGCGCCCAGCCCTGCCGCCGCCTCTACAGCCATCGCGGCAAGGAAGGGTACTTCTTTTCCCCCAATGACCTTTCTGCGCTGGAGCTTATCCCTGAATTGATTGCTGCCGGTGTAACCTCTTTGAAGATCGAAGGCAGGATGAAGTCGGCCGATTATGTGGCCAAGGTGGTCAAGGCCTACCGGCTGATGGTTGATGGTGATGCTGCAGTACGCAAAGAGACCCTCAAGGCTGCTAAGGAGCTATTAAAGGACTCCTTTGGACGTACCCCCACCAAAGGCTTTCTGGCATCCAGCAATCCGGTTGATATTGCCAACCCCTGGCTGCGGGGCGGCACCGGCCGGTTCAGCGGTGAGGTCAAGCAGGCACGCCAGGGACAGATCAGCTTTGAGACCCGTGATGGACTGCAGGTGGGGGATCGTCTGCGTCTGCAGCCCAAAAGCGATCAGGCCGGACAGGCCTGGACCCTGCGTGAACTGTACGTGAATCGCAAGAAGGTGCATGAGTGTAAGCCCGGCACCCTGGTTGAGGTGGCTTGCCCCTTTGAGGCCCGTCCCGGTGATGCCCTGTTCAAGGTGGGGGCTGCTGATGCCTTTGGCATGAGCGATGAGGCTGCTAACCGCAAGTTGCAGGCAGCCGGGCCGGACCGGGTGGCAGTGCGGCTGGAGTTGACCTGCAGGCAGGGGGATGACAGCTGGACGCTCTGTATTATTGCCCGACTCGGTGCTGCTGACTTTTCCTACGAATTTGCGTTGGGAGAGCTGGAACCAGCCCGCAGCAGCGATATGACAGGAGTACTGCAAGCCCGCTTTAGCGAAACCGGTGAGACCCCCTTCCGGCTTGAGAGCCTGGCTGCACCTGACTTTCCGGCGCTTTTTATTCCTCCGGCCCGCCTCAAAGAGATCCGGCGTGAGCTGTACCAGAGGCTGGAGCAGGAGGGGACGGCAGAGGAACGCAAGCAGATAGCAACCGCCAAAGCAGAGGCGTTACGCGAGCTGCAGGGGCAAGGGGCAAGGAACAAAGGATACGCAGAGCGGGAAGAACTGCTGATTCAGGTGGATAGTCCGTCTGAAGTCCGCTGGGCCTTGTCTCAGGGAGCGGATCAGGTGGTGGTGCCGCTGCATCGGGCCGCCATCCATGAGCTGTCCCGCTACCTGAACCGCTTGAAGACGGATGCTGATCAGGTGGTCTGGCAACTGCCATTCATGCTGTTTGATCAGGAGTTGCCCTTGATCACTGAAGCGCTTGATGCGCTCTATCAGGCCGGTTTCCGTTGCTTTGAGATTACCAACCCCGGCCAATTCCCGTTGTTGCAACCCTATGCAGGGCTGCAGCTGTCGTCGGGCTACCGTCTGTTCACCCTCAACAGTCAGGCCCTGGCGTTCTGGCAGGAACAGGGTGTGCAGCGGGCAACCCTCTATATTGAGGATGACCGGGAGAATCTGGCTGATCTGTTGCGACTGTCCCAGCCCGTGACCATGCTGGTCTACAGCCCGGTGGAGGTGATGGCCACCAGGGTCAAGATTAAGGAGATCAGCAGCGGAGCACCGCTTACCTCTGATCGTGGTGAAGGGTACCGGATTCGCGGCCGGGATGGCTTTACCCATATCAGCGCCAGCACGCCGTTCTCGTTGTTGGGGCGATTGGTGGAACTGCGTCAGATGGGCTGCCGTTCTTTCATGCTTGATCTGTCAGAGACACCTGTGGAGCGGCGCGGGGAGGTTTTGGAAGCGTTCAGGTCTGATCGCAGCCTTGTTGGAACGACAGTTTTTAATTATGAGCGGGGGCTGACATGAACCGGTTGTTTCTCTGTATAGCGATGGTGCTGATGACAGCGTTACCTGTCTCTGCTGAAACCCTGCGGGGGATGGTCAAGGCAGTACATGACGGGGATACTGTGGTGCTGGTGGGGCGTGGCACCGGCAGGGTAACGGTACGACTGTACGGTGTTGATGCGCCGGAGACCCGCAAGCCTGATTCACCGGGCCAACCCTTTGGCAGTCAGGCCAAGCGGGTGTTGATGTTCAAGGTCTTGGGCAAGGAAGTAACTGCCGAGGTGCAGGACCGAGACCAGTATGGCCGTACGGTTGCCGTGTTGCAGCTGGCAGGCAGGGATATTAATGCTGAGATGGTGTCTGAAGGGATGGCCTGGGCCTATCGTCAGTTTTTGAGTGGTCCCTATGCATCTCGTTATATACAGCTTGAAGAGCAGGCCCGGCGTCAGCACCGGGGACTCTGGCGCGACTCGAACCCCCAGCCCCCCTGGGAGTTCAGGCGGGGCCAGAAAAAGCGGCGCTAATTTTTCATTTTCTTGGATAACTCCAAGGCATGTTTGACCCGTGACACTACCCGTAATGGCTGAACCGGCTTGGGAATAAAATCAATGAAGCCGGCTGCAAGCGCCTTCTGTTCTTCATCGGTGGTGGCCCGACCGGTTAGCATGATCACCGGAATTGACGCAGTGAGCGGGTTGGCCTTGATGGCCCGCAACAGGCCATGCCCATCCAGCTTGGGCATCTGGGCGTCGGTGATTACCAGCCGTGGACGGTGGGTCAGGGTGGTCTTGAGTGCTTCAATGCCATCTTTACAGATAATGACGTTATAGCCTTCCTTGACCAGGGCTGCCTGTATCAGGGTGGCTACCGTTGGTGAGTCCTCCACCACCAGAATCGTATTGCTGGCGTCCGGATTGATCGGAGTATTCAGGTAGTGCCGGGCAATCGCCTCCAGAATCTCCTTGCGGGTAGCGATGACCGGTACCACCTGCAGACCGGTGATACGGGCGATCATGTCGGTGGTCTCACCGTCAAAGGGGTCGGTGATGGCCACTGCCAGCATCATATCTTTGTGCTTGAGCGGAAATATGCCCCGTTTCATCACAAATTCAGTCGGTAGCATATTAAGCAGTGCTGGCGGGTAGTCACGGTTACTGAAGCCTGATACGGTCTTGAAGCCAAACTGCCGCCCCAGGGCATCAACCAATTCATGCTCGGTGATGACCCCCATCTCTTCAAGCACTTCACCCAGCCGTTTCCCTTCAGCCCGTTGCCGCTCCAGGGCGCGTTCCAGAGTCTTTTCGCTGATCAGCTTGGCCTGCACCAGAATATCGCCCAACTGTTTTTTCTGAGCGATATCAGCAAAAGGGCTGTGCTGGCGTAACAGGGCTTCCATCAGTTCCGGTTCAGTGATGACCCCCATCTCTTCCAGTACCTGCCCCAGGCGTTTCTCTGTGCCATTCTGGCGCTCTAGGGCCTTTTCCAGCGTCCTTTTGCTGATGATCTCGGTTTCAACCAGTATGTCGCCTAACTGTGTGGCCATGGTGCCTCCGGCACTACATCAAGAAAAAAGATTACTTGGGTACCTTTTCCCAGTCTTCCAGAAACTTCTTGATACCGGCATCGGTCAGGGGGTGCTTGGACAGCTGCAGCATGACAGAATAGGGGATGGTACAGATATCGGCACCGATCAGGGCTGAGTTAAGAACGTGGATCGGGTTGCGGATACTGGCGACGATGATTTCACTGGTGTAGCCATAGTTGTCAAAGATGGTGCGGATCTCTTCAATGATCCCCATGCCGTCCTGTGAAATGTCATCCAGGCGGCCAACAAAGGGAGAAACATAGGTTGCACCTGCCTTGGCAGCCAGCAACGCCTGCATCGGGGTGAAGATCAGAGTGACGTTGGTCTTGATCCCTTTTGCCGTCAGGCTCTTACACGCCTTGAGCCCTTCCGGGGTCATCGGCAGCTTGATCACGATATTTTTGTGAATCTTGACCAGGTCCTTGGCCTCTTTCACCATCCCTTCGGCATCCAGGGAAATTACTTCGGCAGAGATCGGGCCGTCAACAATGGCGGCGATCTCTTTGATCACATCCTTGAATTTACGGCCTGATTTGGCGATCAGGGAGGGGTTGGTGGTAACGCCATCAACCAGGCCAAGGGTATGGGCTTCACGGATTTCGTTGACGTCAGCGGTGTCGATAAAAAATTTCATGTCGTGCCTCCAGTATTAAGAGTGGTGTGTATGGTCAAGCTGTTCGCGGAATTTTTCCAGGCAATCCATGGAACAGAAATAGTGGCGTGTACCGTCCAGGGTGCCAACAATGGCATCTTCTTTTGCCAGATACATCTTGCAGATCGGATCCTGCACCGTTTCTTCGCCGGTGCGGGGCGCTGTGCTGGATGTCATCGACTTCTTCGGTGCTGTCAGTGATTTGATAATCCGAAAACCGATATAGCCCAAAAGCAACCAGATCAAAAGGCGAAACATAGGCTCGTTACTCCAACGGACTGACCTGCTCATCGCTGGTCAGACCGGCCAGCAGGTCTGCTATGGTCTGCTGGCTGACAGGCTCCCGCAATGTTGGAGCGATATCGGCTAATGGCAGCAGCACAAAACGGCGTGTTGTCATGCGCGGATGGGGCAGGGTAAGGTCAGGTGTTGCCAACTGTTCCGTGCCGTAGAGCAGCAAATCGAGGTCCATCCGCCGCGATTGCGGCTCTGCAGCAGGAGTTCTGCCAAAGCAGTCACGTTCTATCCGCTGCAGCTCTACGAGCAAATCATGGGCCGTCCGGTTGGTGGCAAGCCGCGCAACCCCGTTGTAGAAGGTGGGAGTACCGGCAGGCATACCTACCGGTGATGTCTCGTAAAAACGGGACAGACCGGTAACGCGGCTGCCAGGGATCTTGCCCAGCTCTGCCACTGCCCGCAGCAGGTTCAGTTCCCGGTCTCCCAGATTGGAGCCAAGGGCGATGTAAGCATCGGTTTCCACGGGCGGGATTAAACCATACTTGCGGTGGGGCGTCAACCGCAGGACAAAAAAAGCCCCCGTCACCAGGAGGGGCGGCAACGAGGGCGATGAGACCCCCAGGGGGTCTCGCAACTGTATTCCTGCTGTTAACAACGGCAGGTATTGTGCTGTACACCACCAAAAGGTATGCGCAGCTAGGTAGCTACGCGGTGTTGCGGGCGTGGTGCTGGCAGTTTGTTGACAGACAACAGGCTGCACACTGGGGTTTTGGACGGCAGGCCTGCTTCCCCAGTTCAACGATCAGCGCGTGGTATTCGTTAAACAGGGCCGTATCCAGGGGTAGCCGGTCCATAACGTAGCCACGTAGCTGATCATAGCTGATCTGCTCATCCACTAATCCCAGTCTGCTGAAGATCCGTCTGGTATAGGCATCCACCACAAAGCTGGGTTTTTGCCCGGCATAGAGCAGGATTGAATCAGCAGTTTCCGGGCCGATCCCTTTAACCATCAGCAGCTCGTGCCTGGTTGTCTGCCACGGGCCCGCAAAGAGCTGGTCAAGACTGCCATGATGGTTCTGCTGCACAAAGTCGGTAAAGGCTTGCAGCCGCCTTGCCTTTACATTGAAGTAGCCTGCCGGCCTGATCAGTGCCGCCAGGTCATCCGGGGCCAGGGTGGCAATTCCGGTAATGGATAACCGGTCCACCTCCTTCAGGTTGGCAATCGCCTTTTCAACATTGCCCCAGTTGGTGTTCTGGGTCAGGATAGCGCCGACACAGACCTCAAAGGGGGTTTCACCCGGCCACCAGTGGCGGGGACCATAGGTGGCAAGCAGGGTGTTAAAGAGTTTTTGTAGCTGGCTATCTGCCAACCAGCACCCGCAGGTTTTTCGGGCTAACCTTGTAGCCGCCGGAAACCGTGACGTAGCCTTTGTACAGATCACTGGTATCGGTGATCTTAGCCATAAACCAGGCGTCTCGACGGGCAGATTCTTTATTCTCCGGCTGCTGGTACACATCAACTACCTGGCGTCCCTCAAACATGACCATCAGAGCCCCCAGCCGGATCTCGTCCGGTCTGGCAAGCCGGGTGCGCCAGAAATATTTGCTCCAAAGACTTTTGCCGTCGGTAATTTTAAAAAATTCAGCCTCACCTTTGGTCTGGGCATTGGGTACCTGGGTCATTTTCGCCAGGGAAACATAAATCCAGGCATTTTCTCCCATTGGCTGTTCACTGATAAAGAAGTCATCAGACTGTAAGAAGTGCCGGTCTTCTCCAACTGCCGGGGCTTCGTAGCGCGGTTGCGGTGCAGCCTCTTCCTGGGCAGGGGGGACCTGTTCCCGAATCTGCTGGCCATCAGTCACCAGCTTGTCAACTTCATCCATAAAACCTGCCTGTGCTGTTCCGCAACCGACCAGAATAAGTGCCAGTGCCACGAGCTTCTTCATACCGAACCTCCATTGTTTCAAACTGTTGGGTTGTGTACAGCCCCTATACCAGAGATTTGTAATCTGTAAAGTGCCGCCAGTTAGATAGAGGCGGCTATCCCCTGTCGCATTTCGGGATAACGCAGGGTAACGCCCAGATCCTGCAGCATCCGTTGGTTATCCACCCCCCGTGATTCCATGAAGTAGGTGAACAGCAGCGGTGGCATCACCCTGCGGGCCTCTTCAAGGTCGATCTGGGGCTGACGGGGTTTCTGCAGGGCATCGGCGCAGGCGTTAAAGTAAGCGGTCATGCTGGCCGGATGGCCGTCGCTGACATTGTAGATACCGGTCCCCCGGTCAAGGGCTGCCAGGCAGATCTGGGTCAGATCATCAACATGAATCCGGTTGGAGGGTTTGGCCAGTTCTTCCAGCAGTAGTGGCTGTCCTTGATTGATCTGCATCAGCGGCAGCCGCCCCTTGCCGTAAATGGCCGAGACCCGCAGGATGACAACTGGAATGGCATGTTTCTGCCCAAAGGCCTGGAAGAGCTGTTCTGCATCCAACCGCCGCTTGCCCATGGCACTGGTCGGCTCAGTTGGGCTTTGTTCCGTTACCACAGCGCCGCCGGTATCGCCGTAGACACTGGTGGCGCTCAGGTAGACGATCTTTGTCGGCAGGGTCTGATCCCGCTCCAGCGCCGCACAGAAATTGCGGGCCCGCAGGTCGATACTACCGCCTCCCTGGGGGGGGACGCTGTACAGCAGCATCCGTCCGGCTAGCGGGAGGGGGGGGATCTCTTCAAGATCATCCATGCTGCAGAGGCAGGTCTCTGCTCCGGCTCTGGCCAAAGCTGCAGCCTTTTCTTCATCCCGCAGGTGAACCGCCACGGACCAACCCTGTGTAAGGGCCTGATGGGACACTAGGCTGCCGGTGTAGCCACAGCCGGCAATAAACAGTTTCTGCATGGTTACATTATCCTTTTCCTTCATCAAGTAGTTCATCCAGCGGATGCTTCTTTTCAAGCGGCACAATCCGTACCTTGACCGCTCCTTTGCCCCAGAGGCCGATCTGCTGGGCTGCTGCGCGGGAAAGGTCGATCAGATTGCGGACTGCGTGGCGTGGGTGGCAACGATCATTGATGACCACCGACACCTTCTGGCCGCTTTTGACATTTTCAACCGTCACCATGGTGCCCAGCGGCAGCAGGGCATGGGCTGCAGTCATCTTGTCCGGATGGTAGCGCTGGCCGGAGGTGGTGCGGCGTCCGGTGAAACGGGATGCGTAATAGGTGGCGACGCCTATCTGCGGGTCTTTCAGGTTGTCCCCGTCCTTTGCCAGCACTTCCAGTAGTTGGGCATCACTCAGGTCATCACGTTCTATTGGATGAGCAGCATGGACAGCACCAGGCATGAGCAGAGACAGTATAAGTAGGCGCTTAATCATCGTTGCAGGTACTCCCGGATACCGTCCCTGAAGCGGATAGGCTCAAATTGAAAGGTCTTTTGCCAACAGCCGTCGCAGATATTTTCCTCAAGCAGCATCTGCAGCTGATCCAGTGTAATTGGAAAGGCCTTAATACCCTGTAATGCCTTGATGACCGGCTTCATCAGCGATAACGGTAGAGCCGGTTTCCAGGGATGTCCCTTACCCATCGCCTCGGCAATGGTGTCCAGCAGCTCACGATAGGTCAGACGATCCTCACCACACAACTCATAGGTCTGACCGGCGGTTTCGGGCCGTTCTAACGCCTCAGCATAACAGCGGGCAACATCAGCGCCATGAATCGGCTGCAACCGGTAGTTGCCGTCTCCCATGGTGGGCATGACCGGTGTTAGCCGCAGGTTGCCTGCCAGCATATTTACAAAGGCATCTTTGGGACCAAAGATCAACGAAGGGCGGAAGATGGTCCAGGCCAGGCCACTGCCCCGCACGATCTCCTCTCCCCGCCACTTGGTGCGATGGTAGCCAGATACCGCATCAAGCCTGGTTCCCAGGGCAGACATCTGCAGATAGCGCAGTACCCCAGCATGCTGTGTTGCCTGCACCATGCTGGCCGTGGCCTCCACATGCAGCCGCTCAAAGGTAATCCCCCTGCCTGGAAACTCGCGGATGATTCCCACTAGGTTGATCACAGCATCGCAGCCTTTCATGGCCTGCTGATAGCTTGACGGATCAGTAACATCGCCTTGCTGAAGGGTTATGCCCGGCTGTGCCTTGCCTGAATCGGCATGAGATAGCAGAAGCAGTTCATGCCCACGTTTCAGTAGTTCTGCGGTCAGATGTCCACCTACAAATCCGGTGCCACCGGCGATAAAGATCTTCATCGGTTAGTCTCCTTTTAAGCCGAAGCTGCTACCATCCGTATTGTCAACCAGGCCACCGCTGCATAGCGTACCAATTTGCCTACTCCTGCCAGCAGCAGAAAGATGGTAAAGCGGATTTTCAGCAGTCCGCCCACCAGGCAGAGCGGATCTCCCACCACCGGCAACCAGGAAAACAAAAGTGACAAGACGCCGTAGCGTTGATACCATGCCTCGGCTCGCTGCCGCTGTTGCTGGCTGATTCGGAACAGCCGGGCCAGCAGCCAGTCTCCGCCGTAGCGTCCCACCAGCCAGGTGGTGCAGGCGCCCAGCGTGTTTCCGGCAGTTGCCGTTGCAACGCTGACAGCAGGGTCATAGCCCTTGATCAGCATCAGTATCAACAACCATTCCGATCCCAGCGGCAACAGGGTCGAGGCCAGAAAACTGAGCAGAAACAAGGCCGGATAACCGGGCTGCTGCAGCACAGGAAAATGTGTGACCAGATAGGTCAGAAAGCCGTTGTCAACTGTTCCCACATCGCGTACCTTATCCCTCTGAATAAACTAGTATACCTGATATTTCTGCTCAATAACAGGGGGGGTAGCATGAAAAGCCGCGGCAAGCCATCCGGCCACTATACCCAGGCAGCGCGTTTGCATAATGTCATCCGTCTGATTGAGACCCGTAACGGCATCACCCTTGATGATCTGGTGGAAGAGACCGGCGTGGATCGCCGTACGGTTCACCGGGATCTGGTGGCAATTCAGGAGGCTGGCTATCCGTTGACCTCTGATCGTCAGGAGGGGCGTAAAGTCTTCCGCTTTCTAACGAACAACCGTCAGGTCGCGCCGATTACCTTTACGTTGGATGAACTGGTGTCCCTGCACCTGCTCAAGGCCTGTGCCGGACTGCTGCCGCCTGAGCCGTTCGGTGCAGAGATTGATGCCATCTTTGCCAAGATCCATGCTTCATTACCGCCCCGTTCAGTGGCCCATCTGGAGCGGATTGCCCGGGTATCGCTGCCCCGTTTCCAGGGGGGCAGGACCTATGCCGGATCAGCTGAATTGCTGTCTGAGTTGCGACGGGCGCTGCTGTTTCAGTACCGGGTCAAACTATCCTATAGTCGCAGTGGCAAAGAGGCGGCAGTATACGAGATTGATCCCTATACGCTGGTGCTGGCCAAGGGTGGGCTCTATCTGCTTGCCCATGCCCATAACCGTGGGGCTGTGCGGTTGTTTGCGGTGGAACGGATGGTCAGCCTGACGGTTACCCGTCAGCGTTTTGAGATGCCGGATGATTTCAGCCCTGAACAGCACTTTAGCGATGCCTTTGGCTTGGTGACTGATCAGCCGATGCAGCTTAAGATCCGTTTTGATCGTGAAGTGGCCCACATGGTGCGAGACCGGATCTGGCGGGCGGGTCAAACGTTACAGACAGAGCCGGATGGTTCAGTCCTGCTCTCCTTTGAAGCTGCCGGTTCATTGGAGATCCTGGCCTGGGTGCTGTCCTACGGTCGGCATGCCGAACTGCTGGAACCAGCTGAGCTGCGTAAGGAGCTGAAGCGTCAGATCAAGGGCCTGAGAGAAATTTACCGTAAGAAGGAGAAGTGAATTATTTTCCGGTTCATATAGCTTGAGCCTTGACCCGGATTCTGTGCCCCTGCATAATTCACCACTATGAACAGTATGAGCTTAGATACCATTATTGCTGATCGTATCCGTGCCGCTGGAAAAATCACCTTTGCCGACTACATGGCTGCCTGCCTCTATGAGCCGGGCCTGGGCTACTACACCTCGCCGGGCCGTAAGGTGGGGACAGAGGGGGATTTCTACACCAGTATCACAGTGCATGCCACCTTTGGGCGGGTCATTGCCCGTGAGATCGCTGCCATGTGGCGTTCCATGGGCTGTCCGGCTGACTTTACCCTGGTTGAGGCAGGCGCCGGTCATGGCCGTCTGGCTTGTGACATCATGGATTTCCTGTCAGAGCAGCAACCGGACTGTTATGCCGCCACAAAACTGGTGCTGGTTGAACAGGAACCGTCCCTGGCTGAGGCCCAGGCCACCTTGCTGGCCAAGCATGCTGCTAAGCTGTCCTGGCTTTCCCCGGCAGAACTGCCTGACTTCCGTTTCAGCGGTGTGCTCTACTCCAATGAACTGCTGGATGCCATGCCGGTGCATCGGGTTCTGATGACCCCGCAGGGGCTGAAGGAGATCTACGTTACGCTGGATGGCGACCAGTTCCAGGATCTTGCAGACATACCATCAACTCCGGCGCTTGAAGCCTATCTTGAGCGTTTTGGTATTCCACTGCATCCGGGACAGGAAGCAGAGGTCTCACTGAGCGGGCTGGCCTGGTTTGAAAACGTGGCTGAATGTCTGCAGCAGGGTTTTATTCTGACCATTGATTATGGCTGGGCAAAGGCTGAGCTGTACTCTCCCCAGCGGAACCTGGGTACCCTGCTCTGCTATTACAAACATACTGTGGAAGACAACCCCTACCAGCGGCTGGGACAGCAGGATATTACCACCCATATCAACTTCAGTGCCCTGATCGAACGTGGTGAAGAGCTTGGCCTCAAGCCGCTCTGGTTTGGCGAACAGTCCCGTTTTCTGCTCTCTGCCGGGGTGATTGAAGAGTTGGAGCAGATTGAGGCCTCTAACCTGCCGGAAAAAGACAAGCTGCGCCTGCGCCTGATTATCAAACGTCTGATCATGCCGGAAGGGGGGATGGGTGATACCTTCCGAGTGCTGGTGCAATCCAAAGGAGTGGCAGACCCAAAGCTGGGCTGTCTGCGCGGTATCAGCCTGTGAACCGGGATCTGATAAAGGCGGTAGTGTTTGATCTGGACGGTACGCTCTATGTCTCGGACCCCTTTGAACATGCGGTCTGGGAATCGGTCTCCCGCTATGCCGGAGAGCTGCTTGGCATTCCTTCTGATGAGGCCGGTCAGCGGATCAAGGAGCTGCGCCAGAGACTCACTGAAGAGCGGGGCACCCAACAGACTCTGGCGGTGGCGATTGAGATGCTGGGTGGTACGGTGCCGGAGATGCACCGCCGCTTTGCTGAAGAGCTTGAACCACAACAATATATTCAGCCTGATCCACGGGTCAAGCCGCTGCTGGATCAGCTGGGAAAACGGTATACCAGTTGGTTGTTGACCAACAATAATCAGACCCTGACCAATAAGATTCTTGCCTGCCTTGACCTTGAACAAAGTTTTGATCACATTATCACCATCAACGATACCTGGCGTCCCAAGCCTGATCAATCAGTGCTAGATCAGGTTTTGTCGGACCTGGACCTCCCTCCTGAGGCAGTGCTGTTTGTCGGGGACCGCTATGACATTGACCTGCGTCTGCCGGAACAGCAGGGCTGTCCGGTGCTGTTAACCAAGACCATTGATCAGCTGATGCAGCTTGATGTTTTGATCCCATCCGATAATATTTAAAACGCTGTTATCGAATTACTTGATTTTTTCAAGACTGCGGCTTATGCTAGCACCGCGTATAGTTCCGCAACCGGTTAACACTGCGAACTTCCTTTTACCGTGGAGGTGTTACCAATGCCCAAAGTCCGTCTCACTGCCAAGGTGCTGATTGCCATCGCCTTGACCCTTTCCATCGGCTTTGCCTGCCTTGGCGTCCTGAGTCTCTATCTTTCCTACACTTCCATGCTTGATTTGCAACGGGCAGCAGCCCGCCAGTCAGCAGCCAATGTGATCCACGATCTGATTGAACTGAAGATGAAGGGTGATTTTCAGGCCTTCAACAAGTACGTGGACGAAGCTGTCAAAAGCGGCAGTGCTCTTAAAATCCAGCTCTTTCACGCCGATGGCAAGCAGTATAACGGAAGTGAGACCAGCGAGTTGGTCAAACAGGCGGTGGAGGCAGGGGGACAAAAAGAACAGAATATCAGTATTGACGGCAAGTCAGCCCTGGTTCTGGCCACACCCCTTTCCAATGAAGCCCGCTGTAATGCCTGCCATGCTGCAGGTCCTAAGTTTTTAGGGGGATTGCAGCTGGTCACCTCGCTGGAAGAGGGGGTTGCCAAGGCTAAACAGCTGGCTCTGGTGCTGACTGGCGTGGGGATCTTCTTCTTCTTTCTGATCATCGGGGTACTCTATTTGCTGATATCACGTCTGGTGGTGCGGCCGATTCGGGAGCTGTCCGCCCAGGTTGAAGACATTGCCAAGGGTGAAGGTGATCTGACCAAGATTCTGCCCGTCCGCTCAGATGATGAAATCGGGCATCTGGCCGGTGAAGTCAACCATCTGACCCAGACCGTACGGGAAATTATCTCTTCGCTCTACCAGCAGGCCTGCCAATTGGGTGGACATACCTGTGAACTCTCCAATGCCACCGAGCGGATTGCCAAAGAAGTACAGGACCAGATGGAACATGCTGATACGGTTGCCACGGCTGCAGAGGAGATGAGTAGTACGATCCAGAACGTATCTGAAAACACCCATCAGGCTGTTGAGCTTTCAGCAACGGTGGACAGTGCCGCAAGTGCCGGTCTGGCAGTGGTGCAGGAGACCTGGCTCTGCATGAGCAGTGTGTCCGAGAGTGTTGAATCAACCCTGGCCGGTATTGCGGAGCTGGAGCGCTCTTCAGCCAGTATTGGTGATATGCTTTCCCTGATTGAGGATATTGCCGACCAGACCAACCTGCTGGCATTGAACGCAGCCATTGAGGCTGCCCGGGCCGGTGAGGCCGGACGTGGTTTTGCCGTGGTTGCCGATGAAGTCCGCTCTCTGGCAGAAAAGACCACCAAATCCACCAAGGATATTGAACGGGTGGTGGGCAAGATTCAACAGGAGAGTGAACGGGCTGCTGCAAGCATCCGCAAGGAGAGTGACCTGGTGCGTACTGGTCTGCAGCAGGCCGAAGAAGCCCGCCGCCAGTTGGAGGAGATCAAAAACTGTGCCTCAAGTTCACGTACGATGAGTGAGCTGATAGCGGTTGCCGCCGCAGAACAAACGACGGTAACAGCAGAAATATCTTCAAAAATCCATCATGTTTCTGATGCGGCTCACGGCACCAACCAGATGATGAAGGCCAACATGGAGACCTTTGTCCGCTTTGCCGATACGGTTGAAAATATCTACGGTACGGTGGGGCGCTTCTCGGTAGGTAACTACCATGATCAGGTAAAGGCCTATGCCGCTGAACTGTCCAATGGTGTGCAGACAGCCATTACTGAGGCGATTAAAAACGGTACTCTGTCCGAGGCTGATCTGTTTGACCGGAACTACCAGCCCTACGCCAAAAAGACCGATCCACCCAAATTTACCACCCGTTTTGATGGCTTCTTCGACCGTTTTGTCTCTCCTTTGCAAGAGGCAATTGTTAATCGTGACAGTCAGATCGCCTATGCTATCTGTTTTGACAACAATGCCTATGTCCCCTGCCATAACCTGCGTTTCAGCAAGCCGCTGACCGGTGACACCGAAGTGGACAAGGTTAACAACCGTACCAAGCGGATCTTTGGTGACAATACCGGTATGCGCTGTGCAAAGAATACGAACGGCGTCCTGTTGCAGACCTACCGTCGTGATACCGGAGAAATTCTGAATGATCTTTCTGTACCGATCTTTATCAACGGCAAGCATTGGGGCGGCATTCGTTTTGGCTACAAGGCTCCTTGCAGTCTGAAGTAAGCGACACTCACCTTGTCGGGGTGGCTGTAAACAGCCGCCCCGACGAACCTGTTTTTCTGCACTTCATCTCCCTGAATTTCTTCATTTCTCGTTTGATTGGACTAAACTTCTCCACTATGTCATTATGGTGTCCTCTTGCCCCGTCTACTGGTTGCAGCAGGGGCGAGATCGGCAGTCTTTCACTATGGTAAGGGAGGAAGGTTCTATGGCCATGAACAGTACAGAGCTGGAAAAGAATCCGCAGGCAGCTGTGCTGGAAGATCCACTTGACCGTGAATACCATCACAAAAACTATCTGGCACTGGGATGTGGCGATGTGCTGCTGGATGTATACCGGATCTATCTTGAAAGTGCGCCTTTGAAGGCAGAGCAGTTGCGCTCCGCCCTAGAGGGGGGAAACCTTGATCAGGCTATTAGTCTGTCCCACGGACTCAAAGGTGAATCGGGATCGGTTGGGGGACGGTTCATCATGGCAACGGCAGCCGCCATGGAAAAGGCCGCCCGTGACGGTGACCTGCAAGCGGCACGAATACTTTTGCCAGAACTGGAATATCAGTTACAGCGGGTTGTCGCAGCAATTCAGCAGGAGCTTAAGGCGTGAAAAAGAAACAACAGGAGCCGGTAACAATCAGCAAGAACCAGAAAAAACCACTCAATATCCTGTTTGCCGCTTCTGAGGCAGCACCCTATGCAAAGACCGGTGGACTTGGTGAGGTGGTGGGCGATCTGCCCCGTTATCTGCATGCCATGGGGCATGATGTGCGGGTGGTGCTGCCCCGTTACTACAGTATCAATCCTGACCGTTATGGTCTGAAGCTGCTGCCCGGCACCCTGGTGGTGCCGATGGGAATCATCGGCGAGATGTACTGCGGGGTCTGGGAAGGCCGTCTGCCCAGGAGCGAGGTGCCGGTCTATTTTTTGGAGCATCAGGGACTCTATGGCCGCGACGGCATCTACGGTGTCGATAACGTCGGGTTCATGGACAACGACAACCGCTATGTCTTTCTTTCCCGCGCTGCCCTGGAACTACCCAAGATGCTGGGCTGGCAGCCGGATATCCTGCATGCCCATGACTGGCATACTGCAGCGGTGCCGGTCTTTCTGAATACCAGCTACAAAAACGACCCACTGGTGGGTAATGCCGCCTCAATCCTGACCATCCATAACATGCAGCATCAGGGGGATTTCTACCCAGGCCTGATGGAGGTGCTGGATATCGGCTGGGAATATTTCACCTTTTTGGGGCTGGAAAAGGATGATCAGGTCAACCTGCTGAAAGGTGGTATTTACCATGCCACCCTGCTGAACACCGTCAGCCAGGGCTATGCCCGCGAGATTCAGACACCGCTGTATGGCTGGGGGCTGGAAGGGGTACTGCAGGAGCGGGCCGTTGATCTGTACGGTATCCTGAACGGCGTTGATTACGATGAGTGGAACCCGGCCTCTGATCCGTACCTGCCAGCCACCTACACCGCTGATGACCTGTCCGGCAAGCTGACCTGTAAACGGGCATTGCAGCGGCGTTTTGGTCTGCCTGAGATTGATGTCCCCCTGTTCGGGATCGTCTCGCGGATGGTGCCCCAGAAAGGGACCGACCTGCTGGCTGAGGCGATTCACAGCATGATTAAACTGGACCTGCAGGTGGTGGTGGTGGGTAATGGTGAACCCTGGGCCCACTTCTTTTTTGGCGGCATGGCCCATCGTCATCCTGAAAAAGTTGGCTGCTTTATCGGCTATGACAATGCCCTGGCCCATCTGGTGGAGGCCGGTTCCGACTTCTTCCTGATGCCGTCGGCCTTTGAGCCGTGTGGCCTGAACCAGATGTACTCGCTGGCCTATGGCACTCCGCCGGTGGTGCGTGCCACCGGTGGTCTGGACGATAGTGTTGAAAACTTTGATGAAGCAGCCCTGACCGGCGACGGCTTCAAGTTCTGGACCCGGACCGCTGCTGCCCTGTACGATACGGTGGGCTGGGCCACCTGGACCTTTTATAACAATCCTGAAGGGCTGGCTGCCTTGCGTACAAACGGTATGGCGAAGCGTTTTACCTGGGAAGAGTCAGCCCGCAAGTATGACACCCTGTACCGGGAGGCATTACGGAGGAAACGCGGTGCAGCCTAGATCGTTTTGTCAGTACGTTGTTGTCTGTCTGATGGTTGTATTCGTCCCGGTTGCACAGGCCTATGAGTCGATTGCTGCCTATCCGATCCTGCCTGCCGGCTACCACTCCATCAAGGTTTTTGACAGCCAGAGTCGTTTTGTTGGACGGTTGCTGCCTGAAAAACGCTACTGGGTCACCATTGACCGGATCCCCCTCTTTCTGCAAAAGGCGATTGTTGCGGTTGAAGATGCCCGCTTTTATGAGCATGGCGGCGTTGATCTGCGTGGTATTGCCCGGGCAGCGGTAAAAAACGTTGCTAAAGGCAGGTTGGCTGAGGGGGGATCCACCATTACCCAGCAGTTGATCAAGAACAAATATCTTAGCAGTGAAAAGAGTCTTGATCGTAAGGTCAATGAAGGACTGATGGCGCTTGAGTTTGAAAAGAAGTACTCCAAAAAGCAGATCCTTGAGATGTACCTGAATGAGATCTACTACGGCAACGGTGCCTGGGGCATTGCCCAGGCAGCCCGGATCTACTTTGATAAGGCACCGGAAGAACTGACCGATATTGAGTGCTCCTTTCTGGCAGGTATTCCCAAAAATCCCGGTCGTTACAATCCGTTGGGCAAACCTGATGATGTGGCCAGACGGCGTTCGATAGTGCTGCAAAGGATGGTTGATGTGGGGGCGTTGTCCAGCAGTCAGCTGCGCCTGCAGACCAGTCATACTGCGGCGCCGGTCCCCCCCAACCGTGCCCCCTGGTATTTGGCGCTGGTACAGGCAAAACTGGTGGAGCGCTATGGTCCGGCGGTTTTTGAACAGGGTGGGCTTGAGGTTACCTCAGCCATGGACCTGGGCTTGCAGCTCAAGGCAGAGCAGATCGTGCATGACAGCGTGGTCAAGCTGTCGCCCCAGCTGCAGGGGGCGCTGGTGGCAGTTGAGCCGACCAGCGGTAACCTGCTGGCTGCGGTTGGCGGCACTTCGTACGTGAAAGGCGGTTTTAACCGCGCCTTGCAGGCCAAACGTCAGCCCGGTTCATCCATCAAGCCGTTGATCTACGCGGCGGCCCTGGAACAGGGCGTGACTGCAGCAAGCCTCTGGAATGATGCAGCAGTCAGCTATCCACAGGGAAACAGCGAAAGCTGGACTCCCCATAACTATGATGGCAAGTCCCACGGCATCATGACCCTGCGTCAGGCCCTGGCAAGCTCAAATAATGTGATTGCGGTTAAACTGCTGGAGACCATCGGCATCCCCGCCTTTATGGAGCTTGCTGCGAAAAACGGATTGGCCCTGCACGGTAACAACCTCTCGCTGGCACTGGGTACCGAAGAGGTTACGCTCCACGATCTGGTGCTGGCCTATGCACCGTTTGCAACAGGTGGCGTACGTACCGAACCTCGTTCCATTCTGCGAATTTATGAAACCTACCGCAAGGTCTGGTTTGAAAACACAACCAGCAGCAGCCAGGCCATTTCGCCTGCCACCGCCTTCATTACCACCAGCATGCTCAAGGATGTCCTGACCAGCGGCACTGCCAGGGGACTGAAGAAGTTCAGCCAGAAATACCCGGCAGCTGGCAAGACCGGTACCACCAACGACTACCATGACGCCTGGTTCATCGGCTACACCCCGCAGCTGGTGGCCGGGGTCTGGGTCGGTCATGACCAGCCAAAGTCCGGGGGTAAGGGTTTTACCGGCGGGGCCGTAGCTGCCCCGGTCTGGGAGCGCTTCATGCGGCAGGCCTTGGCGGGCAAACCGGCCAGCGACTTTGTCCGGCCTGATACCGTGATTTCAGTGACCATCGACCCAACCAACGCCTTGCTGGCAACACCGGCCTGCCCTGTCAAGCGGGAAGAGTTTTTTGCTGCCGGAACTGAACCGGATGACTACTGCCCCATGCATGGCGACCCTGTTGCTGCTCCGGTAACTACGCCACCACCACCGTCTCCGCCCCCTGTCCTCAAACCGTAACCCGGCAGGCTGAGCAAAACGCCTCAGAAATGAAGGATGCTGTCTTGGTACTATATTATGCTCTCGTCCCTGCATGATTTTATCGAACGCCTTGAACACCTGCATGACCTGCAGCAGGTCAGCGTGCCGGTGGCAACCGGTCTGGAGATCGCTGCCATTACCCGCAGGGTCAGCAGCTACCCCAAAGGCGGTCCTGCCTTGTTGTTTCAGCAGCCTGACCAGTATCCCTTTCCGGTGGCTACCAACCTGTTCGGCTCACAACACAGGATGCGGTTGGCACTGGGGCTGGACAGTCTGGAAGATCTGACGGTTTCCTTTGATGCAATGCTTCAGGCCCTGCCGCTGCAAGGTCTGGTCGGCCTAGGTGATCTGCTTGCTGGCCATCCTGACCTGTCCTGCTGTAAGCCAATAAAGGTAGCTGATGGCCCTTGCCGTGAAGAGCTGGTGCCAGGGGCAGATCTGTTCCAGTTGCCGGTTCTGCAGAACTGGCCAGAGGACGGCTCTGCAGCGGGTAGTGGGCGTTACATCACCCTGGGACAGGTGATTACCACTGCGCCGGACGGTGGTAACCCCAACTGCGGCATCTACCGTTGCCAGATCCATGACCCCCATACCCTGGCTATCCGCTGGCGACAGGGCAGCGGGGCATCGCAGCACCATCAGCAGTTTGTCCAGCAGGGGATACGGATGCCGGTGGCAATTGTACTGGGCGGTCCGCCTAGCCTGACCCTGGCCGCTGCCTGGCCTCTGCCCCAGGGGTTGGATGAATTGAGTTTTGCTGGCTGGCTGCGGGGTGGCTCAATCCCCACGGTGGCCTGTCCCCATGGGCCGCTGCAGGTGCCAGCCGAGGCAGAGCTGGTGATCGAAGGCTTTGCAGAGCCGGACAGGCCGCTTTTGGAAGGACCCTTTGGCAATCACACCGGCCAGTATGATCCGGCTGGTCCGGCAACACGTGTGACCATCACCCGGATCACCCGGCGCCATAGGCCGATTATCCCGGCTACGGTGGTTGGTCCGCCCCCACAGGAAGATTGCTGGATGATGCTGGGTTGGGAGCGTCTGCTGACTGCTCTGTTGCCCAGACTGGTGCCGGGGGTGCGGGATATCAGGATGCCGCTGCCCTGGGTCTTCCGCGGCAGTGCGGTCATTTCCCTTGAAAACCCCTCTCCCCACATGGTACGAAAAACCGTGCAGGCCCTTTGGCAGCTGCCCTGGTTCCGCAAGGCCCATCTGCTGATCCTGGTGGATGCCGGGATCGCTGCCTCTGATCTGCAACAGGTGGCCTGGCGGACCGTCAATGAGACCGACTGGCTGGACGACCTTATCAGGGACGAGGCTGGTGGCCGTCTGGCCGTTGATGCCACCCGCCGCTCGGTTGAGGCCCTGCTGCCTGATCCGGCCATTGATGGCCTGCTAGCACAACGTTGGAAGGAGTATGGTCTGCCATGACCGCTGTTCTGCAAAAAGTTTCCATCTTTATGGAAATGATCAAATTCTCCCACACCATCTTTGCCCTGCCCTTTGCCCTTTCCGGCGCCCTGTTGGCGATCCGCGGCCTGCCCAGCGGACGGCAGCTGCTGTTTATCGTGCTTGCCATGGTGGGTGCCCGTACCGCAGCCATGGCCATGAACCGGTTGATTGATGCGGATATTGATGCCAAAAATCCCCGCACTGCCGGACGTGCCATCCCGGCCGGACTGCTTTCAAAAGGGGCTGTCTTTGGTGCCATAGTCCTGTCCGTTGCCCTGCTGCTCTGGTCCGCTGCCATGCTGAACCCGTTGTGCCTCAAACTCTCTCCCATCGCGCTGGGCTTTCTGGTGCTCTACTCCTACTGCAAACGGTTTACTGCCCTGGCCCATATCGTATTGGGAATTTGCCTGGCTGCCGCGCCGATCGGGGCCTGGGTGGCACTCACCGGCAAAATAGAGCTGCCGGCCATTGTACTGGGGCTGATTGTGCTGTTCTGGGTCTCGGCCTTTGATATGCTCTATGCCCTGCAGGATCTTGAGTATGACCGCTCTGTCGGCCTGCACTCCATTCCAGTGGCACTGGGCGTTAATGGTTCTCTCTGGCTGTCGCGCCTGTTCCATATCATCACGGTTGGGCTGCTGGTATGGCTGATTGTCCTGCTGGGGCTGGGGCTCTGGTTCTGGATCGGCACCGCAGCCATGACCGCCATGCTGCTGTATGAACACTGGCTGCTGCGGGGCGGTGACCTGACCAAGCTGGACGCGGCCTTCTTCACCATGAACGGCTACATCAGCCTGACCTTTCTGGCTGCCACGGCAGCGGATATCTTTCTAAGATGATGCGTATGAATGTCGCGTGCCATGCATAACCAGGAACAATGCATACGGATGGACCAGGTCTGCTACAGCGTTGGCGGTCGGAACATTCTGACTGATTTTGACCTGCTGCTGGAACAGGGGGTGAACCGCACCATCCTGGGGGTGAGCGGTTCCGGCAAGACCACCATTCTGAAGTTGATTCTGGGGTTGATTCATCCGCAATCAGGCAGAATCAGCATTAACGGTATGGAAATTACCGGTAAACCGGAAGCTGCCTACCGTGAACAGCGCAAGAAGATTGCGATTGTGTTTCAAGGGGGGGCGCTGTTTGACTCCATGACCGTGGGGGAGAATGTGGGTTATCGTCTGTTTGAGGAGGGGCGGCTGACCCAGGCTGAAATTGAAGAGATCGTGCGTGAAAAGCTGCGCTTTGTGGGGGTGGAACCGGCCCTTGACCTGTATCCGGCCGAACTGTCCGGCGGCATGAAGAAGCGGGTGGCCATTGCCCGTGCCCTGGCTGCCGACCCGGAATATATCTTTTTTGATGAGCCCACCACCGGCCTTGATCCGATCGGGGTCTACAATATTGTCTCGCTGATGAATCGGCTGCAGGAGGCGGGCAAGACCACGCTGATGGTGACCCATGACCTGCCCACGGCCTTTGCTACTTCGCAGCGTTTTTCCCTGATCCATGAATCCAGGCTGGCCTTTGAAGGGACTGAAGCAGAGCTGCGGGACTGTCCGCTACCCAATGTGCAGGAGTTTTTGCAGCCGACAGACGAGTCATTATTTGTATGAAAATGGTAGCCCTGTTGCAAAGAATCTTCCTGAGTCTCTGTCTGCTGTTTGCTGCAGGCTGCAGCCACGTGCCGCTGCATGAAAAGGACTATCAGCGCTGGTGGTGTGAAAAACATGCTGGTGAATTGGAATATCGACTGCCTGACAAGACGCGGGTTGATTGTCTGACTAAAGAGTATGCGGTTGAAGTGGAGTATGCCCCCAAATGGGCTGAATCCATTGGTCAGGCTCTCTACTACGGGCAGAGTACCGGGCGTAAACCGGCGGTGTTGGTGATTGTGCGGGACAAGGATGATGAGCGGTTTCTGAAGCGGTTACGGGCGGTGGCAAAAGAGCAGGGGATCAAGGTCTGGACGGTGCGGCCAAAGGATCTGGAGTAAGTGGCTGCTGCATAAGGAAGGATAGCTAATGGAACGAAGCAATCAGATCGGCTGGGCCCAGGTCAGGGCCGGGGTATTTATCCTGATCACCCTGTTGCTTGCAGCAGGGGCGATCCTGCTGATGGGGCAAAAGACCAAGTTGTTTACCCCCACCAGCACCATCCGTATCTCCATGAAGAACGTGGTAGGTCTGAAGGAGGGGGCTCCGGTCTGGCTGGCAGGGGTTGATGTGGGGGTGGTACAGCAGATCCGCTTTGAAAATCCCCGTAACACCAATGAGGTGCTGATTGTTGCAGAGGTTGATTCCAAGGCCCACAAAAAGATCGGCCCTGATTCCCTGATTACCATCAAGACCCGTGGCCTGATGGGTGAGAAGTACGTTGATGTCCTGCCATCGGCCAGCTATTACGAAAAGCCGATCAGCCAGTTTAGCGGTAAAACGGTACACTCCATTGATGATGTGGCCCAGAAGGCCGGTGTTACTTTTGAAAAACTGAACAGTATTGTGGATAACGTGCAGTCTGGTAAAGGAACACTGGGGCTGCTGGCAACCGACACCAAGCTGTATATCAATGCGGTGCAGCTTTCCAACGAACTGAATATTCTGGCCGGTAATATCAACCGTGGCCAGGGTACTCTGGGCAAGCTGGCCCGCAGTGGCGAACCGTATGACAAGCTGATGCAGATCCTGACCAGGGCTGACAAGACCCTGTATGATATCCAAACTTCTGATGGCAGCTTAAACCGGCTTATTTACGACAAGACCCTGTATACCAAGCTGGTCAGCCTGGCTGAGAAAAGCAATCAGGCTGCTGATGATGTGCGGGAGCTGAACCGGCGCTTGACCTCAAAAGACAATACGTTGGGGATGCTGATCAATGATAAGGAGTTGTATGACAAGGGACTGTCGCTGATCACCAGAGCCGACAATTCCATGAAGGATATTGAGGCGGTAACAGCCCGGATTAAGGCCGGAGAAGGAACTGCCGGAAAACTGATCAGTGATAAAGAGGTGTATGAGAAGTTGAATCGTGCCGTGGATAATATGGATGCCCTGATGGTGGACATTAAGAAGAATCCGGGCCGTTATGTTAAGTTTTCACTGTTTTAGGAGGAAAGACCGTGACACGTTTTACCCGTTGCACTGTGGTGCTCCTGCTGCTGTTTATAGCGGCTCTTCCGGCAGGGGCTGCCAATCTTGAAGATAAAGTGGTGGAGCACACCTTTAAAAACGGCCTGAAGTTGTTGATGGTCGAGCGTCACAGTTCTCCCACGGTTTCAGCCTGGATCCGCTTCAAGGTGGGGAGCGTCCATGAACGCAGTGATGAGCGGGGGCTGGCTCACCTGCTGGAACATATGCTGTTCAAGGGGACTAAAACCCTCGGTACAAAAGATTACGCTGCTGAGGCGCCACTGCTGGAAAAGATTGAGCAGGCCGCCCAGCTGATGCTGGCTGAAGAAGCCAAAGGGGGCAAGGCGGATAAGGCGAAACTTGCCGCCCGGCGGGCCGAGTTGGCGAAGTATGAGAAGCAGGCTGAACAGTATGTGATTAAAGATGAGTTTTTTGATCTGTACGCCCGCAATGGCGGTTCAGGCTACAATGCCTTTACCAGTCGGGATGGCACCACCTATCTGATCTCGCTGCCTGCCAACAAGCTGGAACTGTGGGCGGCGATTGAATCTGACCGGATGAAGAATCCGGTGCTGCGAGAGTTTTATACCGAGCGTTCAGTGGTGATGGAGGAGCGCCGCCGTTCCTATGATGCCGAACCATCGGCCAAGTTGTGGGAGACTTTTGTGGCAGCAGCCTATCAGACCCATCCCTATGGCCAGCCCACCATTGGCTGGACCTCGGATATCAAACAACTTTCCCGTACCAAGGCAGAGTCGTTCCTGAAGCGTTATTATGCCCCCAATAATGCCATTATGGCAGTGGTGGGGGATATCAAGCCTGCCGACACCATTGCACTGGTGGAGCGTTACTTTGGCGATATCAAGCCCGGTACGCCGGTGCCTCTGGTTGCGGCTCAGGAAGAACCGCAGCAGGGGGAACGGCGGGTTGAACTGCTGGGTGATGCAGAGCCGGAGCTGGTGATCGGATTTCATAAGACGGCGATCAACTCACCGGATGATGAGGTCTTTGACCTGATATCGTCAATTCTGGGGCAGGGCCGCACCTCGCGTCTCTACCGCTCATTGGTGCTGGAGAAGCAGCTGGCCACCCAGGTTTCCACCTTTGATGCTCCGGGCAACATCTATCCAAATCTGTTTGTGTTGTACGCCTCGCCCCGTGCCCCTCACACGGCTGCTGAAGTTGAACAGGCGCTGCTGGCCGAGCTGGAACGGCTGAAAAAGGAACCGGTCAGCCAGCGGGAGCTGCAGCAGGTGCTGAATCAGCTTGAGTTTGAAGAGGCCCGCCGGATGGGAACTAACGGCGGGCTGGCCCGTAACCTGACCGAGTATGAGGCCATAGCCGGTAGCTGGCGCTACCTGACCACCTACCGGGCCAAGCTGGCAAAGAGTACCCCGGCTGATATCCAGCGGGTTGCAAAACAGTACTTTACCCGTGAAAACCGGATTGTGGGTACCCTTGTGACGAAAAAGCCGGGAGGTGCCCAGTAATGAAAATCCGCCTGTTGTGTGTCTGCATCGTCAGCCTTTTTACCTTTTCAGCGGCCTATGGGGCAGAACCGGCTAATCCACGTAGTATGAGTTTTCCTGCATTGCATTTTTCCATACCCAAGGCAGAACGGGTGCAGCTCAAGAACGGCACACCGGTCTATCTGCTGCAGGACCATGAACTGCCGATTGTCACGATCTCTGCTCTGATCAGGACCGGTTCGGTCTATGACCCGGCAGACAAGAGCGGTCTGGCAGCCCTGACCGGCTCTCAGTTACGTGGTGGCGGTACGCTAAGCCAGACTCCAGCGGAACTGGACCGGGAACTGGAGTATATGGCCTCTGCGGTGGAAAGTTCCTTTGGTACTGATCTGGGGAGCGTCTCCCTGACCAGCCTGGCTAAAAATCTGGATCGTACCCTGCAGATCTTTAGTGATGTCCTGTTTCGGCCACGCTTTGATGAAAAGCGGCTTGAGGTTGCTCGGCGGCAGGCTTTGGAGATGATCCGGCGCCAGAATGATGACCCCAAAGAGCTGGGAGACCGGGAACTACAAAAGGCGCTCTATGCCGGGCATCCGCTGGGAGTTGTGCCGACTGCAGCGACTGTGTCTGTAATTAGACAGAGCGATTTGCAAAGCTTTCATCAGCGTTTTATCCGACCGGACAACATGATCCTGACCGTTGCCGGTGATTTTGACCGGACAGCCATGCTTGCGGTGCTGAATCGTTTGATCGGACAGGTCAAACCAGAAGGACCCTTGCGCCTGCCTGAGGTGCCGCAGGTAAAGCTGCAGTTTGCGCCGGCTGTGTTGTATGCCCCCAAGCAGGTCAATCAGACTGTTATCAGGTTAGGGCATCTGGGAATTACCAAGGACGATCCTGATCTGTACGCCATTCGGGTGCTGGATTTTATCCTGGGTGGCAGTTTTACATCCCGGTTGATGATGGAGATCCGCACCAATCAAGGGCTTGCCTACAATGTGGGCAGCCATTTTGATGTGGGACGTCGCTTTACCGGCAGCTTTACCGCAGAGACTGAAACCAAGGCTGAGGCCACGTCAAAAACAATCGGTTTGATGACCTCCATCATTGCTGAGATCCGCAAGAATCCGGTGAGTGAGCAGGAGCTGAAGCTGGCCAAGGATTCTATCATCAATTCCT
>JAJTBI010000034.1 GCA_021286935.1 Geobacteraceae bacterium | reverse complement strand
GATCGGCGAGATAGTTAATGTCATCAATGAAATTGCCGAACAGACCAACCTGCTGGCCCTGAACGCCGCCATTGAGGCAGCCCGTGCCGGTGAAATGGGTCGCGGTTTTGCCGTGGTTGCTGATGAGGTGCGCAGACTGGCAGAACGGACCATGACCTCCACCAAGCAGATTGGTTCCATGGTGACCGAGATTCAATCCAACACTCAGAAGGCAGTTGCTTCTATTGAAGGTGGCAAGGCAGAGGCAGAAAAGGGTGAGCAGCTTTCCCATCAGGCAGAGGCATCCTTGATTGCCATTGTTGATTCGGTTGAAAATATTAAAAACCTGATCGCTCAGATCGCCACCGCATCTGAAGAACAGGCCGCAACCGCAACCGTGATTGCCGGTAACCTGGAAGAGATATCCCGGGCCAGTTAAACGGCTAAGGTACATTTTGCACATAAAAAAGCCGGGAAGCGATTCCCGGCTTTTTACGTTCGTATGTCAAGCCCTACTCCCCTACACTGCCGAAATACTCCCGCTCCTGTGGCGAGAACATCCGGTCCACATCCATTATGATCAGCAAACGGTCCGTATGGTTAAACACACCGGTAATGAATTCCTGATCAATATTGCCGGAGACCATGGTGGGTGGCGGCTGAATTTCGCTAGAGTGAATCCGGATTACTTCTGAAACGGCATCCACAATAAATCCGGTCAAACCACCGGCAACATCCATAACCATGATCCGGGTATGGCTGTCATAGTCGGATTCAGCCAGGCCAAAACGCTTACGCATGGAGATAATTGGAATCACCTTGCCACGCAGGTTGATAATCCCCTCTACATAGTGCGGCGTATTGGGCATCTTGGTGATACCGGGCATGCGGATGATCTCACGCACTTTCAATACCTCAACACCATATTCCTCGTTGCTGAGCATGAAACTGACCAACTGAATCAACTGGTCTCCGCCGGTTGTCACATCTCCGCTTTTTACCAGGGCTGTGGTGGACATTGAAACCTCCTCTATGAGGGAATAATGAACTGGTTACGTTTAATTAATCATAGCACAGTTTTTAAAAAGTAAAATAGGGTAATAACCCTAGAACAGGCCATAAAGCGGCCCCCCTGCAGCTGCCAGCGCCTCAATCCTCTTTTCAACAGCCGGATCCTCTTCCAGTGGCGGTGCATGAAACGTCTTTCTGCGCGCATCTATCACCAGTGGCCCGCTACAGCCCCAGTGCCGCTGCCGGATTGCAGCAGCTACCCCATAAACATCTGATGCAGGATTTGAGCGGGTAAAGGTAACCCAGAGAAAGTTATCCAACGAACAGCTGCAGAATGCACTGTCATCAGCTATCACCACCAAAGCGATACCATCGGGCAGTGGCTGGTGTTCCCAGAAGTTGCACAGCGCCAGTATTGCCTGATCAGGTTCACCATTATCCGGCGCCGCAGCATTGCCCTGCAACACCAACACGCCGGGTAATGCCAGGGTTGGTTGAGACCATCCGGATGGTACAGGTAGGCTGCCCGGCAGCTCAGTTGCCAAAGAACGCCGTACCGGACCAGCAGCAGCCATGACCAGCTTGGAACCACTGTTAAATCCTCCACCGGAGTAATCCAGGGTATCGATGGTGGTGCTGGTCTGGAAATGCAGGTCACGCTGCCAGTCAATCCGCTCCAGCAGATGTCTGAACATGGCAGCGATATCATGGATATCCAGCTCTGGGTTATCCTGTTCAGCAGTGATCAGCAGGTATTTTGCCAATGAAAGCTGCCCCTGCCCCAGAATGGCATTGGCCTGAGTCAGTAGTTCCAGCGGTCTGGTAACGCCATCATAGGGAGTATAACGCTCAGACCCGATGGCCAGCAAAAGCGGATGCACTCCGGCGGCATCTACCGCATGTACCGCCTTGATGCCAGGCAGCACCGTGGGGATCAGATCTCCGGTCAGCTCGTGGATAAAGGCGCCAAAGGAGGTATCTTCCTGGGGTGGCCGCCCAACTGAAGTGAAGGGCCAGATCGCATCCGGGCGGTGGTAGACCGCCTCAACCTCAATAAACGGGAATGGATGGGTCAGGCTGTAGTAGCCCAAGTGGTCGCCAAAAGGACCTTCCGGCAGGGTGACATGGGGATCAATGGAACCGACAATGCAGAAATCAGCCTCAGCCGGAACCGGCAGACAACCGGGCAAATCTGCCATGGCAATTCGATGCCCCCCCAGCAGTCCGGCAAAGGAGAGTTCCGGCATCCCTTCCGGTAATGGCATAACCGCTGCCACTGACATGGAAGGCGCGCCCCCCACAAACACGTTCACCTTCAGGCGCTCACCACGCTTGATCGCCTCCTGATGATGCACCCCGATACCACGATGAATCTGATAGTGCAGGCCGGCCTGCTTGTCCGGTTGATACTGATTGCCGGAGATCTGCACCCGGTACATCCCCAGATTGGATTTGCCAAATCCGGGTTTGGATGGATGTTCACTGTAGACCTGAGGCAGGGTAATAAAGGCGCCACCATCGTTGGGCCATGAGACCAGCTGGGGCAATGCAGAGAGCTTTGTCCGGCAGCTCAGCGACGGGGCCTGTGACTGACCTACCCGTTTGGGCAGCAGATGCAGCGCACCCAGTGGCGCACCAAGCAGCCGGGTTGGCTCTTTCATGGCCTGAAACGGATTCACCTTCAGCTTAACCAGTGTCTCAATAGTTCGCAGGGTGTCGCGAAAAATGAATCGAGTACGCTCCAGAGTACCAAACAGGTTGCCCAGCATTGGAAAGGCAGAGCCGGTCACCTGGGTAAACAGCAGCGCCGGTCCGCCAGCCTGATAGACCCGGCGCTGGATCATACCGGCCTCCAGATACGGATCAACCGGCAGTTCAATCCTGCGCAGCATGCTGTGCCGCTCCAGATCCTCCACACATTCCTGCAGATTTGTATATCCCATCGTTTTTCTCTTTTCCGGCTGTCATTTGCTGCCGGATACGGTATCATCAGCACCACGGCAATTCAACCTGAACCTTAGTCTGGCACTGGTCATCCATGATCCGACCATCTCTTTTCAGAAAATTTCTGATCGCCTCATTGCTTTTGGCGCTGGTGCCGTTGCTGGCTGCCACACTCTTTCTGTTTTCAGGACTTGAGCAGGTACGGGATCGTCTGGCCCTTGAGATCGGTTCCAGTGCCGAGCAACAGGCTGCAGAAGGACTGCAGATGCGTGCCCGCCAGATAGCCGACAGCATCTCCGACTATCTGTACCGCCGTGAAGATGACCTGCGTTTTTTAAGCCGCTTTGCCACTGATCACCAGGTACTGCTTTCCTTCTGGAAACAGCAGCGCAGCGAAGTATGGGAACGTCGCGCCATCGCGCCCAATCAGCTTCGTGAGGTGCGGGAACTAATACCGATCTACCGTTCCTTTGCCCTGATCGACGCAAACGGTCAGGAGCAGATGGTACTAAAGGATGGCCGTTTCCTGCCCCCTTCTGAATTACGTAATGTGGCCAGACCTGCCTCCACCGAATTCAAGAGCGAGACCTACTTCAGCGAGATCAGACAACTGCAGCCGGATAAGATCCATGTCACCCACCTGACCGGTTTTCACGTCAACAAACAGCAACAACTGGCCGGGGCTTCCGAACCGGAACATGCGCTGGGCATCCGTTATGAAGGGGTTGTTCGTTTCGGCATGCCACGTTACACACTTGACGGACATTTTAACGGCGCCTTTGTGATTTCCCTTGACCATCGTCACCTGATGGAGTTTAGCCAACACATTGATCCCGGTCCTCGTTTCTTAACCGTCTTTCCTTCCTACAAAAGCGGCAACTATGCCTTTCTGTTTGATGATGAAGGCTGGATCATCACCCATCCCAAGCTATGGGATATCCGTGGCGTTGACAGACAAGGCCACCTGCTGCCCCCCTACAGCAGCAATTCATCACCCGCTGCTATTGAAGCTGGTAATATTCCGTTTAATCTTGATCATGCAGGATTTATCCACCCCAATTACCCAAAGGCGTCTGCGCTGGTCAGAAAACAGCAAAGCGGGGTAGTTGAACTGACCAACGTGGGTGGCGCCCGCAAGATCATGGCCTATGCGCCTATTCTGTACAACACCGGCCCCTATAAAAAACATGGCATCTTTGGCGGCATCACCATCGGCTATCAGGTTGACCAGTTCCAGAAACAGGCCAGTGCCGGCAGCCTGCTGATAACCAGCAAACTGAAAGAGTATCGCCAGAAAAGTGCCCTCTTCATCTCGCTGGCCGCTGTAGTGGCAGGACTTGCTGCCTGGCTGCTGGCACGGGGCATCACCCGTCCCCTGCAACGTCTTAGCGAAGGTGCCCGCCGTTTAGCCAACGGAGAAACCGGTAATCGTGTTGTGGTAAAAGGCAGTGATGAACTGGCGGAACTGGCTCTGTCCTTTAACGCCATGGTGGCGGAACTGGAACAACGCAAGGCCAACCTGATTGCAACCCTGGAGCAGCTGCAGGAATCACGGCAGGCCATTCTGGATGAGCGGAACTTCAAGGAAAGCATCCTGGAAAGTATCTCCAGCGCCATTACCACCTTTGCCCCTGACGGCTCCCTTACCTCACGCAACAGCACCCTGGACCGTTTTTTGGGACAGTACTGGCCGTTGGGCAGTCATTATGCCACGGTCTTTAAGGGCTGGGATCCGATTCCAGCCAGAATTGAGCAGGCATTTACGACAGGAACCGGCTATGGCCGGGCCCCACTGCAGCTTGAGCAGAACGGCATTATTCAGCATTTTGACGTGGGCATCTTCCCGATTGGCACAAATGCTGAACGGGGGCTAACGGTTACCCTACGGGATGAGACCATTCGTGAAGAGTTACGGGAAGAGACCGTCCGACTGGAGCGGCTGGCCTCACTGGGAAAACTGGCAGCAGGCATCTCCCATGAGATCCGCAACCCCCTTACCGGCATCTCGTTGTTGCTGGATGACCTGCATGACCGGGCCCAGTTAGGTGACAAAGATCGTGAGATGCTGACCAAGGCCATGGCAGAGATTGAGCGGATGGAGCGGCTGATTTCCGCACTGCTGACTTTTGCTGCCCCGCCCAGGTCTCGTTTTGCCCCTGGCGATCCCGGTGAGGCAGCTGAAGATGTGGTTATGCTGATGCAGCGCCCCTGCCAACGCCAAGGAGTTACCCTTACCCTTGATCGAACCCCGTTGCCTGCCTGTCTGATTGATGCAGAAAAGATCCGCCAGGCCCTGCTCAATCTGCTGAAAAACGCCCTGGAGGCCTTACCCCTTGGGGGAACCATCGGCATCACCATCAACCATGATGAACATGACATCCTGATCACCGTCAGCGACTCCGGCCACGGCATTCCCAGCCAGGATCTGCCATTGATCTTTGAGCCGTTCTTTACCCGTAAAGGGGCCGGTACCGGGCTTGGGCTCTCCATCACCAGACAGATTATTGAGGAACATGGCGGCAGTATTAACGTCAGCTCTGAATCAGGCCAGGGAACCACCTTTCTGATACGTCTGCCTCTGTCAGCTTCTGAAACGACTGTTTCAACATGACAAAGCCTGTAATTACTGGTATAGCCAGCCTGTATACTCTGTTCTGCACATCCAGTGGGGTACTGTGAAACAATCCTCCAACCAACAATCCATGTTTTCGCTATTTCTGGGACGTTTCTTGCCGCTTGCCCTGTTTACCCTGCTGGCGGGCGGAGCCATTTTTTTGCTTGAACACCGTAGTCACCTTGATCTGCTCTACAAGTTCGGCAAGATCCAATCCATTGATGAAGAATCCCCGTTAACCACCGCTCTTGAACAGCACCAGTTCATTACTATTGCATCGGTTACCCTGCTGGCACTTGTCATTGCGGCTCCCATTGCCTGGTTGCGGACAGTACGGCAACGTGATGACCTGATTGCAGAACACCAGAACCGGGAAAATCTGCGCAGCATCAAACTGCTGCTTGATTCGACCATTGAAGGGATCTACGGCACTGATGCCGAAGGGCGTTGTATCCTGGCTAACCGTTCCTGTGCCAGGCTATTGGGCTATGACTCACCTGAACAGCTGTTGGGTAAAGAGATGCACTCTCTGATGCACCATAGTTATGCCGATGGCAGCCTCTACCCGCTGGAGAAATGCTGTGCCCATCGCATGTCAGCAGGTGTCATACCGCCAATGCTGGTCACTGACGAGGTATTCTGGCGCCAGGACGGCAGCTCTTTTCCTGTGTCTTACAGTGCTCATCCTATTCAGGAAGATGGCAGGAATATCGGCATGGTCTGCACCTTCGTCGATATCTCTGAGCGCCGCCAACTTGAAGATCAGTTGCGCCATGCCCAGAAGATGGAAGCGGTGGGACAGCTGGCCGGTGGCATTGCCCATGACTTTAACAATATCCTGCAGATCATCTCCGGTAATACCCAGATCCTTCAGTTTGAGCATAACAGCCAGAATGCTGAACAGCCACAACTCCAGGAGATCCTCAAGGCGGTTGAGCGGGGCACGCTCCTCACCCGTAGTATGTTGGCTTTCAGCCGCAAACAGACGATCAACCCAACCCCTTTTGAACTGAATCAAATGGTGCAGGACTCATTACTTCTGGCCCAAAAGTTGCTAACAAAAGAGATTACACTACAGCTTGAGCTGACTGAGGCGGCTCTGGTTATCACTGCTGATGAAATATTGCTGCAGCAGGTACTGTTTAACCTGATTACCAATGCCCGTGATGCCATGCCAAACGGTGGTATCATAACGGTTGCAACAGCTGAGCAGTCTCTGGATGAGAACAACTGCACCGGTTCTCTGCAAGGGTGCCTGCCGGGAACCTATGCGGTCCTGCTCGTACGTGATACCGGTCAGGGCATACCGGAAGAGATCCGCCAGAAGATCTTTGAACCGTTTTTTACCACGAAAGAGGTGGGCAAGGGAACCGGGCTGGGGTTATCAATGATCTATGGTACGATCAAGCAACATGGCGGTTTTGTTCAGGCGGAATCAACAGAAGGGGTCGGCAGCTGTTTCTCAGTCTTTCTTCCGACTTCAGCAGCCAGCCTGATGCCGGATCAAAACCGTACTTCAGAAGAAAAAGAGGATTCTTCCCGTGGCAAAGATCCTGCTAATTGATGATGATCCGCAGGTACGGGCTGTCCTGAAGGGTTTCTTGCAGATCGGCGGACATGCGGTTCTGGAAGCGGCCAATGGTGTCCAGGCCCGGAAGTTGCTTCAAAATACTACGTTTGATCTCGTCTTAACCGATATTGTCATGCCGGAATCAGATGGTTTTGAGGTGATTATGTCCTGTGTCCGTAAAGATCAGCCGCCTAAAATAATCACCATCACCGGCGGCTCTCCCAATCTGGCCCAACAGACCCTCCTGACCATTGCCCAGAAGATGCCGGTCACCAAGGTTTTGGCAAAACCGGTTAGCTGCGAAGAACTTCTTTCTGCAGTTCAGGACGTTCTGGACGCACCACCTAAAGCCAACAAGCACCTAACCACCTGAATGCTTAGAGAAACCATCCTCATAATTGATGATGAATCTTTTATTCGGGAAAACGTCCAACGTATCCTGAATGAGGACGGCTATCGTGTGCTTGAGGCATCAAACGGCGCAGAAGCGCTCGAACTGGTGGGTAGTGATGAGGTTGACCTGGCCCTGCTGGACCTGAATCTGGGTACGGAAAACGGGCTTGAGTTGTTAGGTGCTTTAAAAGAAGCCAATCCAGAGCTGCTGGTGATTATCATCACCGGTTACGGTTCTGTTGAAACTGCCGTAGATGCCCTTAAACAGGGGGCTTTTGACTACATGAAAAAGCCGTTCAAGGCCGATGCCCTGCGGGTGATTGTTAAGCTGGCGCTGCAGACTCAGGAACTGAAACGGGAGGTCCGGGGCCTGCGACGTTCCGGCGCCCTGGGACTTGATGTGCCGTTATTGGGAGAAAGCCCCTGTTTCCGGCAGGTACTGGATCAGGTGCGGGAAGTGGCCAGAATACCGACCGCCACGGTGCTGGTCACCGGAGAGTCCGGTACCGGCAAGGAGTTGGTGGCCCGGGCGATTCATTCCCTGTCAGATCGCAAGGAGCATCCCTTTGTTGCGGTCAACTGCGCCTCCATCCCCACTGAACTGATGGAAAGTGAGCTGTTTGGCCATGAGAAAGGGGCCTTTACCGGAGCAGCCTCCCGCAAGACCGGCCTGTTTGAAGAGGCCCACAACGGCACCATCTTTCTGGATGAAATCGGTGACATGTACGCCAGCCTGCAGGCCAAACTGCTGCGGGTCCTGCAGGAACGCACCGTCCGCCGGGTAGGCGGCTCCAAGGATCTGCCGGTTGACCTGCGGGTAATTGCCGCCACCAACCGCGACCTGCGTCAACGGATACAGATCGGTACCTTCCGTGAAGACCTGTTCTACCGCCTGCATGTGGTCCCCCTGCACCTGCCACCTTTACGGGAACGTGGCACTGATATCCTGTTACTGGCCAAATATTTTCTTTCCCACTTCAGCCAGGCCTTTGGCAAATCCTTCAAAGGCATTGCACCTGCGGCAGAACAGATGCTGCTGGGCTACCCCTGGCCCGGTAATATCCGGGAGCTGCGCAACATCATTGAACGGATCTGTATCATGGCCCACGGCCCACAACTGGAACCAAACCACCTGCCTCCTGAACTCCACCAGCACGCAACAACAGAAAGTTCAACCATTGCAGAAGATATTCTGAAGCAAGGACTTGAAATCAATGTAGCCAACTATGAAAAACAGTTGGTCGTCGCCGCCCTTGAACAGTCTGAAGGAAACGTGGTCAAGGCCTCCTTGCTCCTGAAGATTCCCCGAGGTACCCTACGCTACAAGATGGAGAAATACGGGTTGTAAATGCCCCCACAAGACTCTTCAGCTTCACCTATTACCATCGGCACCCCACGTTACCGGCAGGCTAACCTGGCCCTGTTCTGCGCCGGATTTATCACCTTTGTCACCCTGTATGATATTCAACCTTTATTGCCACTTTTCACCCGCGAATTCGGCATCTCCCCTGCCATCAGCAGCCTGCCGCTCTCCATCAGCACCGCCACCCTGGCCATCGGCATGCTCTTTTCAGGCTTAACCTCCGATGCTGTGGGCCGCAAACCGATCATGGTAGCGGCACTGTTCCTGACGTCACTGCTGGCCATAGCCACTGCGTTTACCACCACCCTGCCCTCTCTGCTCCTGATTCGCTTTACCCAGGGTGCGGTACTGGCAGGTGTCCCCTCGGTTGCCATGGCCTATCTGGGTGAAGAGATGGATGCAAGTGCCATCGCCTCTGCTATGGGTCTGTACATCAGTGGTAATGCGGTGGGTGGTATGAGCGGCAGGGTGATTACTGCCATTATGGCGGATTATATGCCCTGGCGCACGGCAATCGGCATCATTGGCTGTGTCAGCCTGCTGCTGGCGCTCTGGTTTACCAGGCTGCTCCCCAGGTCATCCCGCTTCCAGAAACGTAGTCTTGACCTGCGTACCCTGTTCCCTTCCCTGCTGTATCATCTGAAAGATCCCGGCATGCTCTGCCTTTTTGGCGTGGCATTTCTCTGCATGGGCTGTTTTATCAGCCTGTATAACTACATCGGCTTCCGCCTGCTGGCTCCGCCCTACCAGTTCAGTCAGTCGGTTATCAGCCTGATCTTCCTGGTCTATTTTCTCGGCTCACTCAGCTCGGCAATGATGGGTCGGCTTATGCAACGTTTTGGCCGCCGTTTTGTGATCAGGGGCACCATTAGTGTCATGGCCGGTGGGGCCCTGCTAACCCTGCCAGAATCAATCACCAGTATCGTTTGCGGCGTAGCCCTGTTTACCTGCGGTTTTTTTGGCGTTCACAGTATCGCCTCGGGCTGGGTCAGCCGCAGGGCAACCACCTACCGTGCCCAGGCAACTTCGCTCTATCTCTTTTCCTACTACCTCGGCTCCAGTATCTCCGGAACCCTGGGCGGTTATTTCTGGAGCAGTTACGCCTGGACCGGCGTTGCTGCCATGATCTGCCTGTTGCTGTTGGCTGCCTTTGGCTGCACAGAGCAAATCAACCGCCGATACACCGAACATATCAGTTGAATGGCGGAAAACCGCCACCATCTTCTGGCTAAAATCCGCCATACTCCAACACAACAAAACTCCATTCCTTTCTTTCGTAAACATAATCTTCAACCTTGACGGCGTCTTAGGGGGTATCATTTTTTTTGGCACCCTGGTTGCTAGATAAAACAAAATTCTACGCTATACTTTCGTACAGACTGTGAAGCATACACCCCATCAAAGGAGGCAACACATGTTCAAGAAGATTCTGGCAGCAGTGGTTACCCTGGCCCTGGCACTTCCGCTGGGTGCTCAGGCAGCACCGATCATCATCAAGTTCAGTCACGTGGTGGCCAACGACACCCCCAAGGGTCAGGCAGCCAACTACTTCAAGAAACTGGCTGAAGAGCGCACCAAGGGTCGGGTTAAGGTAGAGGTCTACCCCAACAGTCAGCTCTTTAAAGACAAAGAAGAGATGGAAGCGCTGCAGATGGGTTCTGTCCAGATGCTGGCCCCTTCCCTGGCAAAGTTTGGACCTTTAGGTATTAAGGAATTCGAACTATTTGACCTGCCATTTATCTTTGATGACTATGCTGAACTGCACAAGGTGACCCAAGGTCCGGTTGGTGCAAAACTGCTGAAGAAGCTTGAGACCAAGGGGCTTATCGGTCTGGCTTACTGGGATAACGGCTTCAAGGTCATGTCTGCCAACAAACCGCTTAGAGTTCCTGGAGACTTCAGGGGGCTCAAGATGCGAATTCAGTCTTCCAAGGTACTTGACTCAGAAATGCGCTCTGTAGGTGCCATGCCGCAAGTATTGGCTTTCTCTGAGGTTTATCAGGCCCTGCAGACCGGCGTTGTTGACGGCACTGAAAACCCCCCTTCCAACCTCTACACCCAAAAGATGCATGAAGTACAAAAGTACGTCACCCTTTCCAACCATGGCTATCTGGGCTATGCCGTTCTGGTGAACAAGAAGTTCTGGATGGGCCTGCCAGCCGATATCCGTGCTGCTCTTGAAAGCTCTATGAAGGATGCCACTGTCTTTGCCAACAGTGTTGCTAAAAAGGACAATGATCAGGCAATGGCTGCAGTCAAAAAATCAGGTCGTTCACAGATCATTACCCTGACCCCACAGGAAAAAGCTGCCTGGAAAAAGGCCATGGATAAGGCCCACAAGGAAAACATTGGGCGTATTGGCGCAGCTACCGTACAAGAGGTATATAAAGAAACAGGCTACAAGCCCTAGTTGATCTTCACTGCTACACAAGCCGCTGTAGTTACCTGCAGCGGCTTTTTTACGACTTTTCCAGGAGACTCCCCATGATGAAATACCTCGATCACCTTGAGGAATGGATCATCACCTTCCTTATTGGCGCAGCAACGCTTGTCATTGCTGTTGCCGTTACCCGCCGTTACCTTATGGGCATCCCTATTCCTGCCTTTCAGGACTGGCTGCTCGGCTTCAATATGGCATGGGCACAGGAACTCTGCATCTATATGTTTGTATGGATGGCTAAGTTTGGCGCTGCCTACGGTGTCCGCACCGGTATTCACGTGGGAGTGGATGTGCTGATTAACCGCCTGCCTGCCAAATGGCGCAAGACCTCGGTGCTGTTGGGGCTTTCAAGCGGTGTGCTCTTTACTGGCATCATAGCTGCCTTGGGGGCTGGCTTTGTCTGGGAAAACGGCATGCATTACGCTGTATTCAACAAGTTTGGCATGACCATTCCGGAAGATCTGTATGAAGGTCCGATTACCCCGGATCTTGAGTGGCCCACTTGGATCGTCTATCTGGCGATCCCTCTTGGGTCATCCCTGATGTGTTTCCGTTTCCTACAGGTGGCCTGGACCTTTGCCCGTACCGGTGAACTGCCCCACCATGACCACTCCCATGTTGATGGCCTGGATAATGAGATTGTTGACGCAACCGAGGCACTTGAGGAGTATGAGTCTCACAAATTTGATAAGCAGGTAGAAGAAGGAGGTGTCAAATGAGCGCACATGCTGAAACACAGGTGCTTATGACACCGCAAAAGGCAGCCGCCTGGATAGTTGGTATTCTCGTATCATTGGCTGCCATTGCATCATTTGGTAACGCAGGTATTGTATTTGCCCTTTTGATCGGCCTGATGCTGACCGGCATGCCGATCTCCATCTCCCTTGGCCTGACCGTGTTGACCTTCCTGTTCTTCATGTCCCATGTACCGGTTGAAACCGTGGCCATGAAGCTGTTCACCGGTATTGAGAAGTTTGAGATCATGGCCATACCGTTCTTTATCCTGGCAGGTAACTTCCTGACCCACGGTGGCGTTGCCAAACGGATGATTAACTTTGCCACTTCCATGGTTGGGCACTGGCACGGTGGCCTGGGACTGGCCGGGGTTATGGCCTGTGCCCTGTTTGCTGCAGTATCCGGCTCAAGCCCGGCTACTGTTGTGGCTATTGGCTCAATCCTGTTGCCGGCCATGGTCAAGGCCGGCTTCCCCAGAAACTTCGGGGCTGGTGTTATTGCCACCTCCGGCTCATTGGGGATTCTTATCCCACCTTCAATTGTCATGGTTATCTATGCGGTTGCCACCAACTCCTCGGTTGGCGCCCTGTTCATGGCCGGTGTGATCCCCGGCCTGCTGTTGGCAACCCTGCTTGGCTCAGTAGCCTGGTATCGCGCCCGCAAGTTTGACTACCCCCGTATGCCCAAGGCAACCATGAAGGAGCGTTTTGCTGCCTTTAAAGAGAGCATCTGGGGCCTGCTGCTGATCGCAATTGTACTGGGCGGTATCTACAGTGGTGCTTTTACCCCTACCGAGGCGGCTGCCATGAGCGCGGTCTATGCCTTCTTTGTGGCCGTATTTGTCTACAAGGATATGCCGTTTAAAAGAATTCCCAAGGTATTGCTGGACTCAGCCAACATGTCAGCCATGCTGCTGTACATCATCACCAACGCAGTTCTTTTCTCGTACCTGATGACTTCTGAGCAGATTCCTCAGATCATGGCTGATTGGATCTTGGCCCACAACCTCGGTGTGGTTGCCTTCCTGCTGGTAACCAACGTACTGTTGCTACTGGCGGGCAACGTGATGGAACCATCTTCCATTATCCTTATCCTGGCGCCGATCCTGTTCCCGGTGGCCATGAAACTCGGTATTGATCCAATCCACTTTGGTATCCTGATGACCGTCAACATGGAGGTGGGAATGTGCCACCCACCCGTCGGCTTGAACCTGTATGTGGCCAGCGGTATCACTAAGATGGGTATTTCTGAACTGACTATGGCAGTACTACCGTGGCTGATCGCCATGGTGGGCTTCATGCTGCTGATCACCTATGTACCGATGGTCTCACTCTGGCTGCCACGCCTGATGGGATACTGATTCTTTAACGGCTATTAATTAACAAAGGGCCTGTCATTTGACAGGCCCGTTTTGTTTTTGCAGCAACTCATCCCAATCTCGGTGTAGCAATTCAAACTGAACAGCTGAGCTGCTATTCCTCCCCAATTTCCGTCAAATAACCTCACAACATTATGCTCTATAACATTAAGATCTCTGGTTGTTTTTGGGAAGAACTGCCTTGATTGGCGCCGGTTTAATATCCTGAGCATCAAGGATACTTACCAGGCATTGCAATGACCGATGAACCTCGTCCATCTCTGTAGCTGAAAGCGAAAGAAGTCCTGATGCCAGTTTCCCCTGAGGCACCTCCGGTGAACTGACTACAAATGCCTTACCAGCCTCAGTTAATTCAATTTCAACGACTCTCCTATCACGCTTTGTTCTGTTTCTAACAATCAGCCCACGTCCTTCAAGTCGATTGAGGATACCAACTACGGTGGCAGGATGCAGAAACATTTTTCCTGCTAAAGCAGATACTTGAATAGATGTTTCGCGGGCAATTGTCTGTATTGCCCAAAGTTGTGGACCGGTCAGACCAGTCATTTTTTCGGCCTGTTTGGACTGTTCATTCAACGCCTGAAAAATACGCCTTAAATCATTGAAGATGTCAGTCATCGTCTGTGTATTAGCCACTTGTTGCATTAATCGCTCCAGTAAAATTTTGGCAGGACCAGCTTAAAGCCACTCCGTATTTTATCCTCTTATACTTGATTGCTTCATCGTGTGGCAAGTAGCTAGCCCCTTCTGGTTGACACAGTATTCCCGATTTGTTATGCTTGCAACACAAATAATTTGTATACAAATAAATATTATTTTGTCTGGGGTAAGCATGAAGTCACTCATAATCACGGTATTTTTGCTGATTGCGATGTTAGGAATATTTTCGCCTGCAACCTACGGATCAGAGTCAGCTGAAGCAGATGCAAGTAGGGGAGACAGCTACTTCCTGTTAAAGGACTATGCCAAAGCACGAGGTGCATACCAGTCAGCCTTAGAAAAAAAATCAGACTGGCTGGAGGTTCAGGAAAAACTTGCAGACTCACTGATGCTGGAAGGAAACGACCAAGAGGCAATCAAGCAGTACCGTCAATTGGTAGATAAGCTTTCACGTCAGCCAGGCCTACACTACTCCTTGGGAGTTTTGTATGAGCGCCAAGGGCGCCTGGATACCGCCTCAACTGAGTACCGAAAAGTTATTGAACTTGAAGGACAACACAGCGATGCAAGACGGCGACTGGCAGAAATTCTAGTGCTTAAAGGGCGTTACAGAGAAGCCCTGGCTCAGTATCAAGAGTTGATAACCCTGCGCCCTAACAATCCACTACCACATTTCAAGCTGGCAGAAATATTGACGCAATTAAAAGAATATAATCAGGCAATCATTGAATATCAGACAACCATAAAAATGGCTCCGGACAATGTTGAGGCACGACGTGGTTTGGCAGAACTATTTATGGCCAACAAGCGATATGATGAAGCAACCATACAGTATCAGGAGGTTATCAGGCAGATACCAGATGACGAACAGTCACGGACAAACCTGATAAAATTGTACGTGAAGGCAAAACGTTACAGTGACCTAGAGGAGTTGCTCAAGGCATGGGTACAACATGCCCCGCTTGATCCGGAAAGCCACTATCGTCTTGGACTGGTTTACGATTACCGCAAGGACACAGCCAACGCAATTGATGAATATGAAACCGCAACCAGAATTGACCACTATCATGCCAGAGCCTACTACGCCCTCGGTCGCATCCATTACAAAAATGGTAACCGTGAGGCAGCCAGGGATTTTTTCAACAAGGCAAAATTAATCGATCCAAAGCTTGAGAGACTGATACCTGTTCAATTGGACACAGTCGAGACGCTATCACCAAAGAAAAAGCGGCATTCCAGATCAAAAAAGCGCTAAAAACAAGCCAGTTACGACTTGCGCGGGACGAACAACGTGATACCCTTATGACTGCTATTACCTGATTTTACAACAGAGGAAACAATCGATTGCAAATACTGTTCATCACTATATATGCACTGCTATTTTTCGCGTTGCAGGCAGGTGCTGCTGACGGCAGTGATATTCTTAATCTGACCCATAGCGGCATGGGGATTAGTGCTCTGCTGCTGTTTCTAGCAGCCTACACGGTAGTGGTACTGGAAGAGAAACTGCAGCTACGCAAGAGCAAACCAGTGATGGTTGCTGCAGGTATCATCTGGATACTGGTAGCCCTTTCCTATCAGGCTCTGGGCAAACCAGACCACGCCCATACTGCTATCCTGCACAACCTGACGGAATATGCAGAACTATTCCTGTTCCTTTTAGCCGCCATGACCTATATCAACGCACTTGACGAACGCAATGTCTTTCAAGCGTTGCGATCATGGCTGGTAAACAAGGGATTTACGCTACGCAGGATATTCTGGTTGACTGGTCTGTTGGCCTTTATCATCTCTCCTTTGGCTGACAACCTAACTACCGCATTGCTGATGGGTGCTGTTGTCATAGCTGTTGGAGGCAGCAACACCGCTTTTGTCGGTGTGGCCTGCATCAATATTGTTGTTGCAGCTAATGCTGGCGGTGCCTTCTCTCCCTTTGGCGATATCACTACCCTGATGGTCTGGCAAAAAGGCAAACTGCAGTTCACTGATTTTTTTGCCATATTTATTCCTTCACTCGTGAACTGGATAATTCCTGCCGCACTCCTAAGCATGTCAGTATCCAATAAAAAACCAATAGTTACAGAAGAAGCGGTTTGCATGAAGCTTGGGGCAAAACGGGTTATGGCTCTGTTCCTGCTGACCATTGTTACTGCAGTATCGTTCCACAACTTTCTCAACCTCCCCCCAGCAGTGGGTATGATGCTGGGACTTGGTTATCTTTCACTATTCTCTTCCTGGCTGAAAAAAATAGAACATCGCGCCTTTAGTAGTGACATACCTTTGGATATCACCGGGCACCAACATGAAACCTTTGATCTGTTCCGGATGATTGCCAATGCTGAATGGGATACCCTTTTATTTTTTTACGGCGTTATTCTCTGCGTCGGTGGTCTTGGGCAATTTGGCTATCTGGCTGCAGTATCTGCGGGAATGTATGACGGATTGGGACATACCACCGCAAATGTACTGGTGGGAGCTCTCTCCGCAATTATTGACAACATCCCGGTCATGTTTGCGGTACTGCCCATGGACCCCCAGATGTCACACGGTCAATGGCTGCTGGTAACCCTGACTGCCGGAGTAGGAGGAAGTCTGCTTTCCATCGGGTCTGCCGCTGGAGTTGCCCTGATGGGTACGGCACGTGGGGCCTATACTTTTACTCTTCACCTGAAATGGACCTGGGCGATAGCTCTGGGCTATGCAGCCAGTATTGTTGTCCACCTGTTTCTTAACGCATCATATTTTACACAGTGACGTTGTAACTGTCGCGTAATGACTCAAGAGAGCTGTTGCTGTTGTATCTCGAAAGGAAAAGTTAATGCATCACAGCCTTGATCTGGGATTAATCGGAAACGGGACTATCGGCGCATTAATTGATGCACAGGCCGAGATCGTCTGGTGCTGTATGCCCAGATTTGACGGTGATCCGGTCTTCTGTTCACTGCTGCGAGAGCATACCAACCATGACAGTTTCGGTTATTGCAGCATTGAACTGGTGGAACAGATAGCAACAGAACAATCATATATTGACAACACAGCCGTACTGGTAACCCGTCTTGCTGACGCTCACGGTGCGGTGGTGGAAATAACGGATTTTGCCCCAAGATTTTATCAATTTGGACGGATGTTCATCCCTGTCATGTTGATTCGCAAGATTCGTAAGATACAAGGTTCACCTCGTATCAGGCTGACTGTTCGGCCATCTGCCAATTACGGGGCTGAACGTTGTCCAGTCACCTATGGCAGTCACCATATCCGTTACGTCGGCTCTAACTGGGTACTACGACTGACCACAGACACATCTCTGACCATGCTTCTGGAGGAACTTCCTTTTTTTCTGGATGACAGTATTACCATGATCTTCGGAGCTGACGAGACGATTCCAAGTAACATTGCTGATCTTGCCCAACGCTTTCTGGATGAAACAGTCAATTACTGGCACGGGTGGGTACGTGATCTTGGTATCCCGTTTGAATGGCAGGATGCGGTAATCAGGGCTGCCATTACCTTAAAACTGAACACCTTTGATGATACCGGTGCCATTGTCGCTGCCATGACCACCTCTATCCCGGAGGCTGCGGGTACAGCACGAAACTGGGATTACCGCTACTGCTGGCTGCGGGATTCCTATTTTGTGGTTAATGCCTTGAATCGTCTGGGAGCCACCAAGACGATGGAACGCTACCTCGGCTATCTGACGAACGTAGCTGCCGGGTCCCCGGGAGGGAGATTACAGCCGGTCTATGCCGTTGATGGCAAGGCTCGACTGGAAGAACATATTTTGGACAGCCTACCAGGCTACCGGGGGATGGGGCCAATACGGGTAGGCAATCAGGCTTTTGAACAGATACAGCATGATGTCTATGGATCAGCAATTCTCGCAGTAACCCACGTCTTTTTTGACCGTCGTCTGATCCATCGCGGCGATACAGCTCTCTTCCATCGCCTTGAGTCTCTGGGAGAGATCGCTGTACAGGTCTATGACCAGCCTGATGCCGGTTTGTGGGAACTGCGGGGAACAGCCCGTGTTCACACCTTTTCCAGCGTGATGTGCTGGGCTGCCTGTGACCGACTTGCCTTAATCGCCGAACAGTTGGGGCTGAACGAACGTGTTACCTACTGGCGTGACCATGCTGATCTGATCTATACCACCATCTACCGAAGGGCCTGGAATGAGGAAAAACAGTCCTTTGTGGCATCATTTGAAGGTGATGCCATGGATGCAAGTCTTCTGCTACTGCATGATGTCGGCTTTCTGTCAGCAGATGACCCCTGCTTTGCCTCAACCGTTAGTGCCATTGAAAAGGAACTGAAGCGTGGCAACTACGTTTACCGCTATGTGGAAGCCGATGATTTTGGTGAGCCGGAAAATGCCTTTATTGTCTGCACCTTTTGGTACATCCACGCACTCTCAGCTCTGGGCCGAATGAATGAGGCCCGCAGCCTGTTTGAAAATCTGCTGTCAAAACGAAACCGCCTGGGATTGCTTGCAGAACATATTGACCCCCGCACGGACGAACAGTGGGGTAACTTTGTCCAGACCTATAGCATGGTGGGGCTAATCAACGCAGCGATTCGTCTGAGCAAACGCTGGGATCTGGCATTTTAACATGAAAAACACTTACATTTACGCTTACATAAGGAAATTCAAGGTCTATATTACGGACAAGACCCAAATGGTCAACCATCAGGAAATCATCAGGGAAGTGATCTCAGGGGTGGACCATTCCTGGATCTACTACCTGATGCTGCTGATGGCTGGCCTGATCGCCCTGCTGGGGCTGCTTACCAACAGTGTGGCGGTAGTCATTGGTGCCATGCTTATCTCCCCTCTGATGGGGCCGATCATCTCGTCTGGCCTGGCCGTGACTATTGGCGACCTGCCATTGGCCCGCCGCGCCTTCCGAACTATTACTATCAGTGTTGGCCTTACCATTCTGCTTACCGCACTTATCACCCTGCTATCTCCACTGAAGGAACCGACCGCAGAGATTCTGTCCAGGGTGCGGCCCAATATCTATGATCTGTTTGTGGCAATGTTTTCCGGAATTGTTGGTGCCGTTGCACTCTGTACCAAACGTAACTACCTGATTACTGCCACCGGTGTGGCAGTAGCTACGGCGGTTATTCCCCCCTTAAGCGTTACCGGGTACGGCCTGGGTACCGGGCAGATGCTGCTGGCCATGGGCGGATTTCTGCTATTTTTCACCAACTTCGTCGCGATTGTACTGACCTCAAACCTGGTCTTTTTCATCATGGGCTTCCGGAGCAGTCAGGTTGAAACGCACCAGTATTCACGACGCACCCGCTTGCTGATCATTACCGGATTGTTATCGTTAATATCTATCCCGCTGATCTACACCCTGGTTGTGGATATCAAGAAGGTCAACACCAAAAAACGGATCGAACTGATCTTGAAAAAAGAGCTTAATGTTGAACAGAAATCCCGGATGACCGGCTATAGCTATGTTGTCCAGCAGGGTAAATTTGTGGTCAAGGCATCGGTAAATACCACCACGCTGATTGAAAAACAGACCGTAGATGCGCTGGAAACAGCATTGAAACAAAGCTTTAAATCACCTGTTGATCTGCAGTTGGAACAGGTGCTTGTTGCCTCTGAAAAAATACCTGAACAAACAACAGCAACCTTGCTTCAGACTGTTTCTGTGCCCCTGCCCTCTCCTGAGAGCTCTGTCCAGATAAGCACCAAGGTGGAACGTCTGGTTACCAGAGCCGGAAGAGAGCTAAAACAATCCTTGCTCCCCTTTCCGGTTTCAGACATTCGGCTGACTTTTCCCGAAGCTGGAAAACCGCTTGAAGTCGCAGCAACCCTGCAACGGGATTACCCGATCAGTGATGACGAACGGCTGTTGCTTTCCCGGCAGCTTGAGCAAACCCTTGAGCTGCCGATCAGACTTGTCATTACCGAGGTCGCCCTCTTACCACCCCTCCAGTTCAACAAAGACCGTACTCTTTTACCGGAGAGCATCAAGGCCCTTGCCATTATCAGGCAATTGCCAGATGGACCTGCCGGATTCCGGTTTCTGGTTGAATCACCCTTCAGAAAAAACAGCAAGGAGATTGCTGTGTTGAAAAAACATCTTATCCGGGAACTAGGTATTCCTGAATCATTGATTGTGCAGAACCGTTATTCAATCAACAAAACAGCTACTACTGCCGGAATCAGACTTAAGATTGTACGGCATAAGGAAAAGCAATGAAACAAAACCGATCCGGATTCTCCTTCCGATCTCTGCACCTCTCTCTTCGTTTTGTCTTGCCGTTGGCCTGTGCTCTGGCACTGTTGGCCTATGCCGCAGTACCCTTATTTGACGGCCTTACTTTACGTTGGTTTTCACGCGATCTGGATATGCGCTCCCAGCTGATCAGCAGCACGTTACAGGAACCATTGGCAGATCTTGTGCAAAAAGGCGAACGCCTCCGGATTAACGTACTAATCCAACGGGCAACCCAAGATGAGCGACTGCTGGCAGTTGGGGTCTGTGATACAAACAACAAGCTGCTCTACCGCTCCTCGCTCTTTCCCAAAGCCATCACCTGCACTTCACATGAAGCTGATGCAAAGGATCCGCTCCACCTGATCCGTCTCCCCCAAGGGCCGGTTCATGTTGTTACGAGCCCCTTGAAATATGAAGGCATTTCAATTGGTTCTCTGATGCTTATCCACGACATGAGTTATGTGGAGCGCCGTAGTGCCGATACCCGTAAATATATCATCATTCTGTTTGTGGTGCTGGGGGTGGTGATCTCCCTGATTACCGTGCTGGTAGCGCATTTAAGCTGGCAAGGTTGGATGGAAGGGGTGCGGGCCATGATGCGGGGAGAAGGTATCCTGCGTCCCTTCAGTCAGCCAGCCAGCGCTGAACTGCAGCCGCTGGTAGGAGAGATGCGCACCCTGCTGCGCAACCTGGAGTCAGAACGTCGTCATGCCGATGATATGACCACCACCTGGAATCCGGCTGCCCTGCGGGCGTTGTTGAACAAACAGTTAACCGGTGATCAGGTGTTGGTGGTCTCCAACCGGGAACCGTATATCCATATCAGGACCGACCAGGGGGTGATTGTACACCGCCCTGCCAGCGGGCTGGTTACAGCAGTAGAGCCGGTGATGCGGGCCTGCTCAGGCACCTGGATCGCCCACGGCAGTGGTTCAGCCGACCGGGAAACGGTAAACCGACACGACCGTGTGGGTGTTCCACCAGCCAAGCCGGAATACAATCTACGCCGGATCTGGCTGACAAAAGAAGAGGAGCAGGGCTATTATTACGGTTTTGCCAATGAAGGGTTGTGGCCGCTCTGTCACAATGCCCATGTGCGACCGATCTTCCGCAGCAGCGACTGGGAATGGTATCAGAAAATCAATCAGCGCTTCTCTGACGCAGTGGTGCGTGAGGCCCACGGTGACGATCCGGTGGTGCTGGTGCAGGATTACCACTTTGCCCTGTTGCCGGCCATGATCCGGGAACGGCTACCCAAGGCCACCATTATCACCTTCTGGCACATTCCTTGGCCAAACCCGGAATCCTTTGGTATTTGCCCCTGGCGGGAAGAGCTGCTGCAAGGGATGCTGGGGAGTACCATTCTAGGGTTCCACACCCCGTTTCACTGTAAAAACTTTTTGGAGACTACGGATCGCTATTTGGAAACCCGGATTGAGCATGAATCGTCCACCATTTTCCATGGTGGCCAATTGACCATGGTGGAAGACTATCCGATCTCGATCCAGTGGCCTCCTGCCTGGCAGGGCACCCTGCCACCGGTGGCACAGACCCGGGTTGAGATTCTGGCAGAGCTTAACCTCCCGGCTGATCATCTTCTGGGACTTGGGGTGGACCGGCTGGATTACACCAAAGGGATTCCAGAACGGTTCATGGCAGTTGAACGGATGCTGGAGCAACACCCTGAACTGGTTAGACGCTTCAGCTTTGTACAGATTGCCGCCCCCAGCCGCTCGGCTCTGGAAGAATATCAGAGTTTTGAGACGCGCGTGCATGCCCTGACCGAACGGATCAACCAGCGCTTCAGCCGTGATGGAGTTCCTGCCATTATCCTGAAGGCTGAGCACCATGAACCGGATCAGGTTAATCGCTACTACCGGGCCAGCAATGTCTGCATGGTGACCAGCCTGCATGACGGCATGAATCTGGTTGCCAAAGAGTATGTGGCAGCCCGTGATGATGAACAGGGAGTCTTGGTCTTAAGCCAGTTTACCGGTGCAGCCAACGAACTGCACGAAGCACTGATTGTCAACCCCTACCATGTGGAGCAAACCGCCGAGGCACTCTATCAAGGACTTGTCATGCCGGAATATGAACAGCAGGAGCGGATGCGCAGCATGCGAGCCCAGGTAAAGGATTTTAACGTCTACCGCTGGGCCGGACGGATGTTGCTGGATGCCGCACGGGTCAGACAACGTGAGCGACTGGCTGCCCGAATCGGAAAGTTACCATGAACGACATCTTCAGCAAAACAGGCCTAGAGTCACTTCATGGTTTTATAACTACACAGACATTACTAGCGTTTGATCTGGATGGCACGTTGGCCCCGATCAGTCCTGAACCGGATCAGATTGAGGTTCCAGACGTACTTCAGCATGAGTTGCAGATGGTTATGCAGCATCTGCCGATTGCCATCATCACCGGCAGGAGCAGACGTGATGCACTGCGTTTTCTTGCATTTACGCCCACCTATCTGATTGGTAACCATGGAGCAGAAGGACTGCCAATCTGGAAGGCGGCCGAGGCTCGCTTCACAAAGCTAAGCCAAGGTTGGAAGCTGCAGATGCTGCAATGCTTGGAAACTTCTGATACCGGCATCCTGCTTGAGGACAAAGGCACAAGTTTGTCGGTTCATTATCGTCATGCAGATAATCAGGAACAGACGATTGCCCGGTTGCGCGAGATAATCAACAGGCTGACACCAACACCCCGTGTAGTTGGTGGAAAATGTGTCCTTAATCTTGTTCCGCAAGATGCCCCCAATAAAGGGGATGCCTTACTGGAACTGATGACGCAGACCGGCAGAGAACAGGCAATTTTTGTGGGTGATGATGTGACGGACGAAGATGTCTTTTCTCTGGGGAGTAACAGTATTTTTACTATCCGGGTTGGCAAAAACGATACAAGCCAGGCGGACTGGTTTGTGGCAGAGCAGGCTGAAGTCTTAAAGCTACTGAAGAAAATCTGTGCTTACGCGCAAACCTGCTGATCAGCAGTTCTATCGCCTGACGTTCTGTCAGGTCTGTAACGAGCAAGGAGATTCGGTATGAAAAAAACCATCGTGAACGTATTGCCGCTTGTCATACTGATTATGGTTACCAGTGGCTGTGCCCGTTATGCCAATAGCATCAACATGCTCTACGATCCGGTCTCCTCGGTTCGGGGCGTGTCCGGTGACTTGTTTGTGAGTATTGCACCACCTGTCAAGCGGAACGGAGATTTTGTCTGGATACTAGGCGATGTGACCGATGACGACGGAAAGGTCATCGACCATCTTACCAGCCCACGTTCAGCAGCAGAACTGGTGCAGGCAGCCCTGGTACAGGAATTTAAACAGTCTGGGTACACTGTTATCTCAACCACAAACAAGCATGCTGAAGCGCAACGGGCAGTAGAGGTGTCGCAGGCCGAGATCGTCATCAATCAGGTATCCGATTTTGCCGACATCAAGGCCACCTGCAAGCTGTTGGTTGGGCTTGATATTCGCAAAAATGGAGTAGTTGTCAGAAAACTACAGTACGAAACCAAGTACACCAAGACCGATATCAAGGATCGCGATCTGCTGGTGCGAACGGTCTTCCATGAAGCGCTACAGTCTGCCATGCGTCAGGCGATTCCAGAAATTACAGCTATTCTTGAACAGCGTTGACACCTTGCAAGGCAAATTCAAATCCCAGTTCAAGTTTGATATATAAAGGTGGAGATACATCCGGCAACGCAGGTTTACACGCAGTGCGTCGAGGAGCTGAAGACAAGCCAACGATGTTAGAACCTTGAAATGGAATCGGAACAAAGAGAAGATAGCTCGTCAAGACTATTGCTATCCGGATAGCAGTACAAACTATTGACGACAAACAGCACACAACTTTGCAAAAGACTGATGAAATGACAGGAAATCCATATGAAACAACACTTAACTGAACAGGCGACACTTTTCGTAAGTGTCATCAAATGGTCATGCTACGCAACGTTAGTTGGTATTCTGGTGGGAATAGGTACCACTGTTTTTTTGCGGACACTTAGCTGGAGCACAACGCAAGTTACGCACCTCCCCCATAATTATCTGTTGTTGCCAGTGATCATTCTGATCAGTAGCGCATTAGTGAAATGGCTGGCGCCTGATGCTGCTGGTCACGGAACTGAAAAGGTTATAGAAGCAGTCCATAAACGGATGGGCAAAATACCGGTAGCAGTGATACCGGTCAAACTGGTGGCAACGGTCATTACCCTGGCCGGTGGCGGATCGGCTGGCAAGGAAGGACCGGCAGCCCAGATCGGAGCAGGTCTGGCCTCTGCGTGTGCTGATCTGCTGCGGGTAGAGGATATTGACCGCCGCAAACTGGTGATCTGCGGCATCAGTGCCGGATTTGCCACCGTGTTTGGTACCCCGGTGGCTGGCGCCATCTTTGGGGTAGAGGTACTGGTGTTGGGACAGATGTTTTACGATGTTCTCTTCCCCTGTTTTGTAGCTGGTATTGTCAGCTATCACGTTGCTCTGTATCTGGGAGGTGTCTACGCCCATGAGGTCATGCCACAGATACCGGTCTTCAGTGGCTGGAGCCTGTTTGAGATCATCATGCTGGGTGTCTGGTGCGGACTGGCTGCCCTGCTGCTGATCGAGGTCATGAAATTGGGCGAGAAGTTATTTGGAAAACTTGCTTGGCACTGGTCATTCAAGGCATTACTGGGTGGTGTCTTGCTGATTGCCATCGGAAAGTTTATCTCGCCGAATTATCTGGGGCTTGGTCTTGATACCCTGTCAAAGGGGATGCATGGTGAGGTAATATCAGGAGGAGCCTTGTTCTGGAAGAGCATTGCCACTTCCATTACCCTGGGCAGTGGTGGCAGCGGTGGAGTGGTAACGCCAATCTTCTTTGTTGGCACTGCAGCAGGCAACCTGTTTGCTCAACTGTTCAGTCCCCAGTATCTGGCTGCCTACTCAGCCATCGGCATGGTGGCACTGCTGGCAGGTGCCGCCAACACACCGATTGCAGCTTCTGTCATGGCCATTGAACTGTTTGGAAGCGGTATAGCACCTTATGCCGCTCTGGCCTGCATGGTTAGCTATCTTATTGCAGGATACCGCAGCATCTATCCCAGCCAGATACTTGGAAGTCAGAAAAGTTCCTCGTTACTTGCGCCAACCGGTAAAGCGATGAATGAAATTGGCAAGGTCACCTTGAAGACACGTGAAAAATCAGTGGTTGGCCTGGTAGGCAAACTGAAAAAGCGAGTGAAATAAAAAAGAGGAGGCCGAAGCCTCCTCAATCACATAGCATCCATCCCTGTCAGGCTGGAAACAAGTTAATGATTAATGGTCAATAGCCTTAGCCATACCAAGGCCGGTGTTTTGACGAACATATACTTCGTCCCACATCTCTTCTGCTTTCTTGCTCGGGAATGCCAAGGCAGCAAGGATAGCAGCGATAAAGCCCAGTGGAATGGATACGATGCCGGGGTTCTTCAGCGGGAAGAGCGGCTTGGCAAGTCCCAGGAAGGAAGTGCCACCACGGTTTTTGGACTCTTCAAGCTTCTTGGCTTCGATGGTCTTGAGGGTCTTCTCCATTGCCTCAGGCTTAACCTTACCTTCTGAAACTTCCTTCTCAAGCTTGGTGTAGGCCATTTTTGCGGCGTCAGCAACCTTGTCAGGATAGGTCATGTTGGGTGATACCATCACGATGCCGATGGCGGAAAGCGTACCCACTACCAGACCGGCGCAAACACCGGCGGTGTTGAACTTCTTCCAGAACAGCGACATAACCACAACCGGCAGGTTGCCTGAAGCTGCAACGGCAAAGGCCAGGGCCACCAGGTGGGCAACGTTCTGGTTCTCTGCAGCAATACCGATCACAATGCCCATTGCACCGACAGCAAATGAGGTGGCACGGGCTGCAAAGACCTGCTCACCCTGGGTGGCATGGCCGTCTTTGATCACGTTAACGTAAATGTCGTGGGCGATAGCTGCAGAGGCAGCCAGAACCAGACCGGACACAACCGCTAGGATGGTTGCAAAGGCAACTGCAGCCAGGAAAGCAAGCAGCAGGTCACCAACAAACGGGGAGATCTCACCGCCCAGTGCTTGAGCCAGCATCATGGCAGCCATGTTGCCGCCTTTACCAACCTTGCTGACTGCCTGCGGTGAAAGATGCAGTGCAGCACCAAAGCCCAACAGGGTGGTCAGGATGTAGAAAGAACCGATAATGAACATGGCCACGATAACCGATTTACGGGCAGCCTGTGCAGTCG
>JAJTBI010000033.1 GCA_021286935.1 Geobacteraceae bacterium | reverse complement strand
CGTTGTGCAATGGCGCGTACCTTGAAATCCATTGAGCCATAGATCCTGAAATGTTTTGAATGCTCAAAATGTCTGGTTATGATCGCCCCGCCCAACTCCATAATGACCACATTACCCTGCTCTGCAAGACTTACCACATGTTTGCACAGCAGCCTGAAACAGTCCTGACTATGGGTCCAGCGTGGAGAAAAAGTTGCCAACAGATCATCCAGAAGACGATTCTTTTCCCCCAGGCATTCAAGGATATCCTTTGAGATATTATGCCTTTTTGCCACCTCATCAAGCACGGCTCGGTCAATCAACAACCATGTTTCTCCAGATTTTTGGCTCATCAGCTCACAGACCCGTTCTGCAACCGGGTAGCCAAGACAGCCGAATTGGCGTGAAATAGTCACACATGGACGGGGTTTAGGTTTCTTATGACGCAACAGAGCCTTATGTTTCTGGGTACGGTTATATTCCTCCAGCGCCCCTACCCGTAAATCAACCGACGGAATCAGTAAATTGTCCGGCATTCCTTTCCCCTCCTATTTCATTATGTATAAAATTCCACCATTGAGATAGGCAGCAGTGTAACTTGAAATCAGAATCATGCAAGCAGCATCGGCATCATTCAATCAGGCGAACCTGCAACTGTTTTCTTGACAAAATCAGTGCAAGACGTAATTATTCTTACCAAGTAATTGAGAAATGGAGTACCACCATGACAACTTCCTGTTCCCCTCAACAATCAGAACAAATGATGGAGCAGTTTGTGACCGCCTGCAGAGAGGCCGGCCTGAAAGTCACTCACCAACGCACGGAAATCTACCGTCAACTGGTCAAGCAACCTGATCATCCGACTGCTGAAACACTCCACAAGCGCTTATTGCCGACACTCCCGACCATCTCGCTTGATACGGTCTATCGCACCCTGACCACTCTGGAGGAGAACGGCTTGGTTTCCCGCATTCAGACTGCTGAAAGTCAGGCCCGGTTTGAGGCAGTCTATGCACCACACCACCACCTGATCTGCAGCCGCTGTAAACGTGTTGTTGACTTCCAGTGGCCTGTTGTTGATACGTTGGAACCACCTGCCGATATCGCTCACTGGGGGCAGATCGATTCAAAAACCATCGTCATGTATGGGGTTTGCAACACCTGCTCGAACCGCTGACGGCCCGTAAACAGCACGAATTTCCCTTTATCTACTTTTCTATTTTCAAAAAAACGTTGACATATTTTTCCCATCACGTTATTGATAACAAAATTCATTTGCAAAGGAGGCGGCAGTCGTGGGATTTTATCAATCAGACAATCAAGGCAACACCGACCTACAGAAAACCGCCCCGGAACTTCTTGCACAATTTAATGATCCGCTTGATTGTCTGACAGCACATCTCATGCTGGAATGTTCAGAAGTGATTGCAGGTGTTAAGCCTGCCAATCTTGTTTCATTGGTAAATCGCACCCGCCCCTGCGGCAGGAATTTGTACCAGCTTTGGCAGGACCATCAACAACAGATTGCACGCAGACTTGGCAAACTAGAGTTTATTGTGCTCCAGACAAAACCAAAGGCCTTGCTTCTGTTGTGTTTTAACCGCAAACAGCTGAAACAGCAGCTGTCTCACGCCGGTATCCGTACACTGCTTCACAAGGCTGGTTACAAACCCCAGGCCTGCTTGGACGAACTGCTTGATCTGCTGACACAGCGGATTATTGAGCATGACCGTTTTCCCCATGAGATCGGCCTGTTTATCGGCTACCCCCCCAAGGATGTGGCTGCTTTTATGGGATTGGTGAAACTGCCGTTTACCTGCCAGGCGCTCTGGAAAATCTACGGTAACCCGGCGCACAGTCTGCGTCTGGCAGATGACTACCGCTGCTGCCGACAACGTATGGGTGCCATCCTCGCCACCGGTAACCGGCAGATGCTTGAGATTAAAGATCCTGAACATCCTTTTTTCCGCCAGAATAATGATATCGATTTTCAACTTCTCTAGCAGACTACACCGACTGCATACGTGCGATCAGGAAAGGAGGCACAGACCTAATATGAAAAAGTGGATCATCACCAGTGCAGATCTGTTCGGTAAACTGCATGAAATCACCATACTGCATGCCGGTGAAGAATACCGCCTGAGAATAACCAGTAACAACAAGTTAATCCTGACCAAGTAGCCAACTGTTTCTAACCTCTCAAGCCAGCCACAGGCGTATTGCTACACCACGCAGCCAGCCAGAGACAACCTTCTGATTCAAGGAGACTCTTTATGTCTGCACTGCATGCAACCACCCTCACCCTCTGTTTTGCCCTTGTAACTGCCGGTTCAGCTTTTGCCGGACCTCCCCTTGCCACCGATGACGCCGGTACCGTTGATGTCGGCAAGGTTGAGATCGAACTGAACAGCTCCTACGGTTATGACAAGCATACCGCTGGCGGCTCCACCACCAAGACCAATACCGTGGACGGAGAAGTCAAGATCACCACCGGCCTGTATAAGGATCTTGGTATCTCTTTGGCGATTCCCTATCTGTTCAACGAGCGCAGTAATGTTGATGGAGATGTCTCAAATGTTGATGGTTTCGGCGACATGACCCTGGAGATGAAATACAAGTTTGCTGAACTGGGTGGCGTTGCCCTGGCCATTAAACCCAGTGTGATCATGCCCACCGGTAAATACAGCGCTGGTCTGTCAGAAGGCCGTTGGCAGTTAGGCAGCACCCTGATTGCCACCAAAGAGTTTGAAGACGGCAAATATGCTCTGCATGCCAATCTTGGTTATGAGTACCACCATTACCGCGAAGATGACGGTTCACAGCGTAGAAATCTCTGGTCCGGTTCCATTGCCGGTGAGGCAGAAGTAGCCAAGGGGCTGTTTGCAGTAGCCGATTTCGGCCTTGCCACCAATCCGGATAAAACCTCAACCGAATTGCCGGTCTATGCACTAACCGGACTGCGGTATGAGATCAACGACCATCTTGATGTTGATGCCGGTGTCAAGTTTGGCCTGACCAAGCCGGAAACCGATCTGACTGCGGTATATGGCCTGGTGCTGAAATTCTAAAACAAAATCTTTAACGCAGAGGGGAAAGAGAGCAGCAGGGACGCAGAGTAAGACTCTTTTTAAAAAACGTTTTTCTCTGTGCCCCTGCCCCTCTGCATCTCTGCGTTAAGCTTTTGATTTTTTGTGACCAACCAAGATAAAGCGGAGGATTGAATGATGCCACTGGAACTGCTCACCCCCGGCGAACGGGGCGAAATAACAGAAATTCATCACTGCGGTGGCTGCGGCGGCGGATGTCACAGCCATGGCCATCACAAGCACGAAGGTCACGGCCACCAGCACCACAAAAAGGCCACCCAAACCCGCGCAGAAGAGATGGGGCTGCGGGTGGGCAAGCAGGTGGAGGTCTTGAAAAATGAAGGAAATCTGTTGCTGCTCTTGGTTGATGAATCCCGCATCGCCATAGACCGCCGCATGGCCCGCAGCATCAAAGTGAAAGGAATCAACGCATGAACCTGAGCAATCTCAAGCCCGGTCAACAGGGCACCATACTGAAGCTGGACAGCAGCATCGGCCCGATCCGCCGCCGGCTGATGGATATGGGGGTGATCCCCGGCGAGACCGTCAAGGTGGAAAAGGTGGCGCCAATGGGTGACCCGATCGAAATAACCGTAAAAAGCTACAACCTTTCCCTGCGTAAGAACGAGGCCAAGGGGATTGAGATAGAGGTGCTGCCATGAGTCAACAAAAACCGTTGGTGGTTGCCGTTGCCGGCAATCCCAACGCTGGAAAGTCAACCCTGATCAACGCCATTGCCGGCAGCCGCCTGCAGGTGGGCAACTGGCCCGGCGTGACCGTTGAAAAGAAAGAGGCCCAGTTTGAGGTTGAAGGCCGCAACATCCGGCTGGTTGACCTGCCCGGCTGCTACTCGCTCTCTCCCTACAGTCAGGAAGAGATCATTACCCGTGATTATCTGGTTAGCGAGAAGCCGGCCCTGATCATCAACGTGGTTGACGCCACCAACCTTGAGCGCAATCTGTATCTGACCATGCAGCTGCTTGAGCTTGGCATTCCAATGATAATGGCTCTCAACATCTTTGATGAGGCCGAGGCCAAGGGGTACAGGATCAACACCAGACAGATGGAGGAGACTCTGGGAATCAGAGTGATTCCTACCTCTGCAGTCAAAAAGACCGGGCTTGACCAACTGCTGAAAGCGGTGGTTTCAGACTCTCTGAGCAGCCCAAGGAATCTCAATTATGGTGAAGACATTGAAACCGCGCTGAGTGGTCTACGAGACCATATCCAACGCAGCCATGCCAACCTGATTGAGCAGTACCCGCAACGCTGGCTGCTGCTGAAGCTGCTGGAGGGGGATAACCTGGTCTTTAAAACGGCCAATATTCCTGCTGGTTCACTGCCGCCGCAACTGTTTGAACACCTGCTACGGGCCCACGGCAATGATATTGAAGGGCTGCTGGCCGATGCCCGTTATGCCCTGTCATCAGGACTATGCAGAGAGGTGCTCAGCAAACCGGAAAAACGTAACATCGAGCTGACCGAACGGATTGACCGGATTGTACTCAACCGTTTTCTGGGCATACCGATCTTTGCCTTAGCCATGTGGTTGCTGTTCAAACTGACCTTTGATCTATCATCACCATTTGGTGACTGGATCGATGCCATGACGGGCGGCCCGTTCAAACGCTGGACCGCTGCCATCCTGGGCGCTGTTGGCGCACCGGACTGGACTGTCTCGCTGGTTAATGACGGGGTGATCGCTGGGGTCGGTTCAGTGCTGGTCTTTGTACCGGTAATCTTTGCCATGATGTTCTTCATCACCTTTCTGGAGGGCAGCGGCTATATGGCACGGGCAGCCTTTGTGATGGACCGGGCCATGCATGCCATTGGCCTGCATGGCAAATCATTCATTCCAATGCTGCTTGGTTTTGGCTGCAACGTACCGGGCATCTACGCCACCCGCACCCTTGAAAACCAGAAAGACAAGATTCTGACCGCCCTGTTGATACCGCTGATGTCCTGCGGCGCCCGGCTGCCGGTCTATGTGCTGTTTGTGGGTGTGTTCTTCCCCAATAACTCCGGCACCGTAATCTGGATACTCTATATCCTGGGGATGCTGCTGGCAGTGTTGATGGGCTTTATCTTCAAAAAGACCCTGTTTAAAGGGGAGGCGCCAATGTTCATCATGGAACTGCCCCCTTACCGGATGCCCTCTTTTACCAGCCTGATGCTGCACACCTGGGAAAAAGGCAAACACTTCCTGATCAAGGCCGGTACCTACATCTTTGCGGTCTCAGTACTGGTCTGGTTCATGCTCAATCTGCCCTGGGGTGTGGAGCACAAGCGCGACTCCTACCTGGGCAAAGCCGGCGCTGCCATAGCACCTGTCTTCCAGCCGGTTGGTTTTGGTAACTGGGAGGCAGCTTCATCCCTGATCACCGGCGTGATTGCCAAAGAGATCGTGGTGGGCACCATGGGTGAGATCTACGCTCCCAAACATGAAGAAAAGAAGGAAGCCCCAACCCTGGGCGAAGACCTGAAAGAGATCGTGGTATCCTTTGACGGAGCAGTGAAAAAAGCGGTCAGCACCCTGCTCTATCTGCCGCAGAAAGAAGAGCCGGAAGAAGACCAGACCGGGCTTAAAACAGCCCTGCAGGTAAAATTTACCCCGCTCTCGTCCTTTGCCTTCATGGCTTTTGTGCTGATCTACATGCCCTGCATTGTGGTGATTGCAGCCATGAAGCAGGAGTTCGGCGGCTGGAAATGGGCAGGAGTGGCCGTTGCCTACTCAACTGCGCTGGCCTGGGTGGTGGCACTGATCATCTACCAGTGCGGCAGATTCCTGGGGCTGGGAGGCTGATATGGGACTGCTGGACATCACCTTGATGATTGCGATAGCGGGAGGAGCCTTCTGGCTCCTCTACCGCTCACTCTGGAAGAAAAAGGGCTGCTGCGGCAGCGATGGCTGCGGTGGCAGCTGCCACTAACGGCATTCCAATCCGGATTTCAGGCTTTCCAGATTACGACGCATCAATGAATCATAGCTCACACCAGCCTGCATCTCTTCCTTTGAAAGATTGTGGAGATTATGGAGTGACAGCACCTTTACCCCTGCCTCGCGGGCAATGGCCTCAGTCAGACGTGGTGACACCATTTCTTCACTGAACACATAGTGAACACCACTTTTTTTGACCTGCTTGACCAGTTCTATCATCCGCGCCGGAGTTGGTTCTGCATCGGCATTAACCGAGACAGCAGCTTCATACTGCAGGTTGTAGCGTTTAGCCAGATAGCCAAAGGCGTAGTGTCCGCCGTGCAGCACGGTCCTGGTTTTACAGGAGGCCAGGCCGCTTTTGTAATCGGCATCAAGTTGTGTCAGCTTCTGTTTAAGTGCAGCGGCATTGGCGGTGTAGGCAGCAGCGTTGACCGGATCTTTGGCTGCCATTGCCTGGGCAATGGTATCCACCATGATCCGGGCATTATCGAGATCCAACCAGATATGGGGATCCGTACCGCCATGATCATGGTGATGGCCGTGGTGGTCATGATCGTGCTTTTCACCCTGTTTTGCATGGTGGTGGTCATGGTCATGTTCTTCAGCATGTTCATGATGATGCGATCCTGCAGGCTGGAGGGTTACCCCTTTGCTGGCATCAACCACCATCAGGTTTTTAGCGCCCAGACCGGAGACGAATTTCTCTGCCCACGGCTCCATCTGCCTGTTGGTATAGATGAACAGCCCGGCCTTGGCTGTTTTCATGGCGTCTTCAGGCCGCGGCTCAAAGGCGTGGGCCTCTACCCCCGGAGGCAGCAACAGGGTCACCTCAGTCTTGTCTCCGCCAATGCTGCGGGCAAAATCGTAGAGCGGAAACAGGGTGGTAACGATCTGCAGTTTGTGTGCAGTGGCCGGAGCAACCGCCTGTTTTCTGTCCTGGCAGGCGGCAAATGACAGACAGCCGATTAGCAATACTAATACAAGAAGTTTTTTCATCAGAAATTCCCCCTTAAGAATCTGGATACTACAAAAATAACCAGGACTCGTCTCCATTAAAATAGCAGACGTCCATACCATCCTTTTCAGACGTCGTACCAAAGCACTACTTTGTCTGATATTTATGTATTGGCGGTAGTGGGGTCCCGCATCGGTTCCCTTTCCGGGCAGGGGGTCACCAGCGGAATTCCGTTAAGTTCATGCCGCACCACATGCAGTTGATAGACCTCCCGGATAGTTTCAGCAGTCATTACCTCCTGCCCCCCTGCAGCCAGCAGCTTTCCTTCCTTCATCAACACAAACCGGTCTGAAAAGCGCAGCGCCATATTCAGGTCATGCATGACCGCAATGGTGGCAATGCCCAACTGCAGGGTCAGGGTGCGGATCAGATCCATGACATCGATCTGACTGCGGATATCCAGGTGATTGACCGGTTCGTCCAGCAGCAGCACCGATGGTTGCTGGGCCAGGGTGCGGGCAATGGCCACCCGTTGCAGTTCTCCGCCGGAAAGCTGCAGCGTGGAGCGGTCGGTATAATCGCTTAATCCGGTCAGGGAGAGGATACGGGAGATCTCTGCCAGGTCAGTGTCGTTTACCTGCCAGCCCAGGTGCGGTTTACGTCCGATCAGCACTGCCTCAAAGACCGTGCAGTCAACCGGTTGGCTGTTCTGGGGCAGGTAGCCGATGGTCCGGGCCAGTTCCTGACGTGAGAGACTGTCGGTGGTTCGTCCATTGATCTCCACCTTGCCCTGTGAGGGCTGCAACAGGCCGTTGATGCACCTGAGCAGGGTGGATTTGCCCGAGCCGTTCATGCCCAACACCGAGACCAGCTCACCAGAGGCCACCTCAAAATCAATCCCGTGCAGCACTGGACGACTGCCATAGGCAAAATCAAGCTGTCTGATGCTGATCATTGCACTCTCCTGCGCAGCAGCAGAAACAGAAACAGAGGCGCACCGGCAAAGGAGGTGATGATCCCCACCGGGATTACCACCGGCGCCAGAATGGTGCGGGAAAGAATATCAGCCAGCAACAGCAGCAGCGCCCCGCACAGGGCGGAAGCGGGCAACAGAAAGCGTTGATCAGAGCCGATCAGGGGACGGATCAGGTGGGGAGCCATCAGTCCGATAAAGGCGATGATCCCCAGAAAGGCAGTGGTGACCGCTGTCAGCAGACAGGTCAGCAGCAGACCGATCAGGCGTAGCCGTGGGGTGTTGACCCCCAGGGTACGGGCCACCTCCTCCCCCCATTGCAGGCTGTTGAAGCACCATCCCTTGTACAGCACAAAACCGGCTGTCAGCAGGAGCAGCAGAGCCAGCAGGCCGTTTTCCTGCCAACCGGCCTTGCCCAGATCCCCAAAGGTCCAGAACAGGGTGGCAGCCACCTGCAGATCGCTGGCAAAATATTGCAGCAGCATGGTGCAGGCGCTGAAAAAGGCTGCCATAGCAACGCCGGACAGGATCAGCGCTTCGCTGGTCAGTTGCCGAAAAGATGCAATCAGCAGTATCACGGCAATACTGAAGGCGGCTCCACCAAAGGCACAGGCAGCGCTAATGCTGCGGCTGGTGAGCAGCACCGCCTCATTGCCGGTGCTGAAGGTCTGGCCGGAGCCCAGCAGAATAATGGCACAGGCTGCGCCAAAGGCAGCCCCCTGGGAGACCCCCAGGGTAGAAGGGGCTGCCAGCGGGTTTCTCAGCAGAATCTGCATAATATTGCCTGACAGCGCCAGGCCGGCCCCTGCCAACAGGGCTGCTGCGGCTCGTGGCAGACGGATGTTCCAGAGCAGGTGGTTGATCAGCGGATCAGCCGAGGATCTCCCGATGCCCTGGAAGATCTGGGGGATACTGAGCGGGTAGGAACCGATCTGCAACGAAAGCAGGGCAACCACAAACACCAGGATCAGCAACGCAAGTACTACCAGCATCCTGCTGCGGATACGGCGACGATAACCGTAACTTTCGGCAACTGCGGCTTCAGCGGACATGGGCAGTGCTGGTGTGCAACGGCAACGGGCCGAATCCGCCGAATTCCCGGCGCAACTGTTCATAGCAGCTGATACCGACAAAGGAGCGGCACAGTTCATCGGTTTTCTTGATGGGGTCAATATCGCGTAACCGTTTCGGGTGTAACAGTTTGGCAACATACCCACTGTTGGCCAGGGCGATCTCAAGGTTGGTGTGATAGTAGTTGTAGGGCAAAACCTGATAGACCTGATTGGTGCGCACCGCTGCAAGACGGCTGAAAAAATCGTGGTTACGGGCAAGATCACGTCTGACCAGCTCTGCGCCGCCGGCATCAACCAGAATCAATGGCGGATTCCAGACCAGTAACTGTTCTTTGTCAATATAGGCATGGCCGGTCTTCTTCAGTTTCTTGGCCAGATTTGCGGCACCGCTCACCTCAAGGGGATAGTAGTCGGCATCCGTGGAGGTTATGCTGTGGCTGCCCCGCTGGCTGACTGCGCCGACATAGACCGGCACCGGCTTGACTCCGGTCAGACGGCGTTCAAGCTCCCGCTGCTGGCTGGTCAGTTCGGCAATCAGCCGATTTGCCCGCTGCTCCCGTTGCAGCACATTCCCCAGCAGCTTGAGGGTCTCCTTGACCCGCTCCGGCTTCAGCACCCCCATGCCGCCGTAATCAATCGCCAGTACCGGTATACCGGTTGTCCGGCTTAGGAGATCGGCCTGGGCACGGTCAGCCTCGGCAGTGATCAGCAGGTCAGGCCGCAGGGCCATGATCGCCTCAACATTAACCGGCTTCTGACGGCCTTCAGCCACTATCGGCAACCTTTCAGCACGGCTGCGGATTGCCAGATTGTACGGTCTGCCGCTTGAAGGTGGCTGGCGGTTTTCCATCGCCTCGACCCCCACCACCAGGTCAAAGGCCTGCAGATAGACCACAAAACGGGTTGCCCCGCCCAGCGGGATGATCCGTTGCACCTTCTGCGGCAGCACTACCCGGCGTCCCAGCTGATCAACAACAGTGCGGCCGGTGGCAGCAAGGGCTGGGACTGTGGTACAGAACAGCAGCAATAGCAGACTGACCGCTATGAGCAGTCGTTGTTTCACCATCCTCTGCTGTACCTCTCAAAACAGTCCAGACAGATTTTTTTCCCCTCATGCAGGCGGATCAGGTGCTCAACCGCATTTTCACCGCACTGTTCACAGGTCAGGCTGTCAAAGATGCGGGCCTTTTCCGGTACGCTGAAGGTCGGTTGGCTAAATTGAAACAGCTCAGATGGATCAGTTTCCAGAATCATCTGCTGCAGTTCCTCACGTCCTACATCCTTGCGGGATACCGCCAGTTTGAACACCATCCGCAGGTTTTGTCCGGTGGTCCGGTTGAAGAAACTGAAGGCCATCTTGCCCCGTTCACGGTACAGCAGATTGCCCTTGCCCAGGCTGCAGCCGGTCAGCACCTGTACCGCATCCACGCCACAGGCATCGTTTTCCGTCACACAGACCAGCTCTTCATCGTTTTCGCAGACCGGTCCCATCTGCTGTTCCAGGGACTCAACCGCCTTGAAGCCGATGGCCAGACCAGGACAGGAATGACCATGAAAATCAACACACCGTTGCCATGCAGTTCTATTCATATCAAGCGACCCCTTGTGATCTTAAAACTGTACGCTGACACTGCCGATGGCAGAGAACGGCGCGCCCTGGTAGTAACTGGTGCTGCCGGCCCTGGTATCATCAGACGAATTGATCACGGCAACATAGCGTTCATCCGTAATATTGGTAAAATCGAGGGAAAGCTTGAGCTGTGCCAGGTTCAAGACCTTCTTTCTGGTGTAACTGATGGAAAGGTCCGCCACGGCGTAGGGGTCAATCTTCTCTCTGTGTTCAACATCGCCGTAACGTTCACCGATCACCCGAACCTTGGGGCTGATTTCAAAATCACCCAGCTTCAGAATGATGCCGCTTTTCAGCATCCACTCCGGGGTATCCACCACCTGCTTGCCCTTACTGGCGTAACGGGTTCCCTGGTAGATCATATCATCGTCATAGGTCAGGCTGGTCCAGGTCGGGTTGAGGATAATGGTCAGATAGTCTGTCACAAAGGCGCTCATCTCAAGGTCCAGCCCGTAGCCGGTTGCCTTGCCGATGTTCTGCTGATAGCTGATCGGTGTGCCGCTGACCCGGGCGTCAGAGACTGTGGTCAGCAGGTTGCGATGCAGTCCGAAGAAGAAGGTCGGGGCGATTTCGAATTTCTCGCCTTTGTAGCGCAGCCCCAGGTCAAAGTTGTCCGACTCTTCCATCTTATAGCCGTCAAACAGGTTGTTTAAGGTGATGTTAGCTGCCTTGAAACGGGCGATATTGGCGCCGTTGACATAGGTGCTGACCAGCGGAAGATAGGAGTAGGGGCGGATAAAGCTTTTCCCATAGCTGGTATAGGCCTGGAGGCTGTCGTTGATGGTGTAAGAGGCCCCGACGGTGGGAAGCCAGATGTCATAGGTACGGTCAGAGCGATCCAGCCAGGTATCCCGCACCAGAGGATAGTTGGGTGCGGTACCACTGTTGCGATAGCCGTCGCTGCCCGGTTCGGCATAATTGAAGTATTTAAGGCCCATTTGCCAGTCAAATTTGCCTGCAGCACCGGTCAGTTTGATGTACGGACTATTGATCTCCGATGTGCCGGCAGCAGCAAAGGCGGCATAGCCGCGGTAAGAAAGTCCGGCCGCGGTTGGGGCATAGTTCTGCATATAAATATTCATGCTGGATGCTTCGTAGTGATAGCCCAGGATACCTTTCAGTTCTTTGGTACCGTAGCTGCCTTCGGTAATCAGGCCGGTCCGCTCAATCTCCCGGGTCCGTTTCTGCACCATGTTGTTTGTCGAACTGCCTTGCCATACGTTGGTATCTTCAACTGAGTAGTAGGGTTTCAGGGTAATCCGTAGCTGATCGGTGGGGGTTACAGTGATTAACGACAGAAAGTCACGGTTGATGAAGTCACCGTGGTTGTATTTGTAGTAATTGATGTCGTTCGCTGCAGTGCCGGTCAGGGCAGCGTTGTAATCCTTGTAGTAGTTGGAATCAAGACTTTGGGTTTCAGTAAAGCTCAATGCACGATAGAGATCCTGCTTGATGGAGTTGTAGTTGTACCAGAGCTTGATATCGGCCTTACTGGTAATCGGCTGTGCCAGGGACAGGTTAAAGTTGTGGCGGGGGCCTAGTTCACCGGGGCCGCGCCATTTGTCAGCCTGGGTATAGGAGTAGGAACCGGACAGCCGGGTATCCACCGTTGGTAACTTGCCGGAATCCAGACGCAGGAAGGTGCGATAGTAGTTGTCGGTACCGACACCCTGGCTGAGTTGTGCACCAAATTTTTCATGGGGCCAGTCAGGGCGCAACTCAATGGCACCGCCCCGCGAGCCAACACCGGTGCCGATATCAGCAGGGACAGCACCTTTGTAGACGGCAATGGTGTTGATATTTTCCAGGTCATACAGATAATCACGGGGGCCAATCGGATTACCGCCGTAATTGGGTACCCCTTCAACGGTCAAGGCTCCCAGCATCCCCCTGACGCCACGGCTGCGCATGGTGCTCTGCTCACCGCCAAGCCCACGGCCATCAGCACTTTCCGTATTCAAGCCAGGCAGCAGGTTAATCGCTTCGTTGACGCTGGTCTCAGCCTTTGATCCCTGCAGTTCAATCCCTTTATTGCTGACCTCACTACCGGTGTAAACAGTTTCGTCTATCTGACGGGTCGGGGTGATAATACGGTCTTCTGTTACCAGCAGTTCCGGCAGTTTCACCTCTGCTGCTATGGCAGTACCTGCGATAAGTATCTGCCCGGTAATGAATCCAGCTGTTACTGTGCGGATCATAGCCATCTCCTTGCCTCAACATGGTAGCACGTTTCACATTTTAGTAACACGAACTACCATGGTAAAGCATGGTGACGCAACAGGTAATTTACCTATTGAAGCATGGACAAGCCAGCATGAGATTCAATTCACCTGACTAAAAGCTGTTGTAACAGCAGATTACCCCCCCACCCTGCAACCATCTGTTGCAGTCTTTCAATACCACCACCAGCCTGTAAAGTCGGATCAAGCGTGGTGCGGAACTGGTGGGCAACCCCACTTTGACGCAGTATCAAGGCACTCTGCTCTGCTGCTGCGCCGCTGCCGCTGACGTGGGTAATCTGATCATACAAATCAAAGGGAGCCTTTAGATCCATCCCGACCCAATCCAGATGGGGCAGGCAGGCTTCCAGCCGCTCCGGATATGCTCCTCCGGTATGCAGTCCGGTCAGGAATCCCATGCTGCGTACTTCGGCAATGGCATCCGGCAGTGACGCCTGCATGGTCGGCTCACCACCGCTGAAAACCACGGCATCCAGCAGGCCGCGACGCTGTTCCAGCAAGCGCACAACTTCATCCCACGGTACAGTCCCCTCCTGTTTGACCGGCAGCAGATGCCGGTTGTGGCAGTAGCCGCAGCGCCAGGGACAGCCCTGACAGAAGATCACTGCGGCCAGCTTGCCGGGATAATCAATGGTGGTGAAGGGGGTCAGACCGCCGATGTTGAGCATGCTGCTTCCTTGAAGAAGGTCCGTTCGACATATTCTGATTTCTTACCGGTGTTGAAGGAGGCCACCGGGCGATGGTAACCCATCACACGGGTCCAGACCTCGCAAGTCTGCAGTATATTGCGCTTCACTTTGTTCGCTGAGATCAACTTACAACGGGACTTGCACCCGCAGGAGTGCGCCCATGCTGGGCGCACAAAAAACCTCGCCGAAGCGAGGTTTTCAACCGGGGACGCCGAAACTATGACTTGCGGCGACGAACAATTCCGAGACCGGCAAAGCCAAGACCAAGTAGAACAAGACTGGATGGTTCGGGAACGGGAACAGAATTATTAGGCTCCGTAGATCCGATCATCCGGCCACTTTCACCAACCAGCATATAGCCTTCTGCTGGCGTTAGAGTTGCATGAAACGAGTTTGCCGTATCCAAAAAACTCATACCTTCAACCCCATAAGTTTGTGCAGAAACTAGCAAGTTTTCTATGAGAGCCGAGCTATTTACGACATCGAAAGAAACGTTGTAATCAAACGACCCTTTACCGCTACCCTCATCCTTGAGATTAACCACAATATCGCTCTCATAACCACCCGGCCCCGTCAGTTGTGCTCGAGGAGCGACATCATTTAATGTATTTCCATTGACAGACAATACAAAGGTGAACAGATAGTCACCGAACCCGTAGGTCAGTTGTGTACCGGTACTGGATGTCAGGGAAAACATGCCTGACTGATGAAGACCAACCTGAACCGATGGACTACAGACAACGTTAGGTGGGCAGGAAGAATTGTCCAAAGAGAATGTTTCAGTATATATGGATTTCGTTGTCGCTGCAGAAATTAATAAACTGTTATTATAATTGGTGGTACTCACATACGCATGCCCTTCAAGATTCCCTGAACTATTGATATCTACCGAAGAGTACGCATTAGCGGTGCCGTTCGAATCATTATAGGAGACACTACTATTTGATTTACTATATGTTTTTTCCTCGACCGAACCGTTTTTGTCGATATAGCTATAAGAGTAATACTCTAACGCATACGATTGGCTGGAAAAACAGCCCAACGAAAGCGCAAACGCTGCCATCAAAAAACAGATTTTCAAAATAGCATGCGGGAATACAGACAAAATGCCGGACGATTTTTTTGATTGATGTGACATGAGTGTTCTCCTTGACACAACGAATTTATGGCGATTGTTTCACAACTACTGTTATAGATAGCAAATTTCACGCCAATAAATTTAATGCATTACATTACAAACAGTTACACAACAAGGCAAAAAAACAACCCTATAGCATGTAAGGATTCCCGACAGTATATCAAACGGATAAAGTAGAGCTGGCCTGATGCCCGGGTCAGTCCGCCGATGTTGAGCATGCTGCTTCCTTGAAGAAGGTCCGCTCGGCATACTCTGATTTCTTGCCGGTGTTGAAGGAGGCCACTGGACGGTGGTAGCCCATCACGCGGGTCCAGACCTCGCAAGCCTGGCGTTGTTCCTGGGGGATGGCGGTTTTCTGTTGTTTTGAGTTCATGTTGTACTCTCCTTTAAAAAGATGATGAAACCGAGAAAAGGCCGTTGCCACAGAGTTCACAGAGGTCTCAGAGGGGAAACAAGAAGACAGAACGCATGACCTGTTTCCTTTTTGGTGAGACATTAAAAACAGTTTTTTCTTGTAGTTCTCTGTGTTTCACTGTGACCTCTGTGGCTAATTGCCGATTTTAGGTTAATCCGCGTCAACCCGCTAAGATCAGATCTGATCCGCGTGCTATTGATTCGTCTTCTCTGCCTTTCTCGCCAACTCTTCATCACACAGCGGGCAGAACTGGTGTTCACCGCTTAAATAGCCATGCTTGGGGCAGATTGAGAAAGTTGGCGTTACCGTGACATAGGGCAGGCTGAACCGCTCCAGCGAGCGTCTGACCAGATTCTTGCAGGCATCCACACTGGAGACCTGCTCCCCCAGGTACAGGTGCAGCACCGTACCGCCGGTGTACTTGCGCTGTAGCTCTTCCTGCCGTTGCAGAGCCTCAAACGGATCATCGGTAAAGCCCACCGGCAGTTGGGATGAGTTGGTGTAGTACGGTGCCTCCGCTGTGCCGGCCTGTATGATCTGCGGGAAACGCTTTTTGTCCTCCCGGGCAAAGCGGTAGGTGGTTCCTTCTGCCGGGGTGGCCTCCAGGTTGTAGAGGTGGCCGGTCTCTTCCTGAAACTGCACCATTCGCCCCCGCAGGTGATCCAGCAGCCGCACGGCCAGACCGTGACCCGTTGGGGTGGTGATATCCTCCTGATCTGCCGAGAAGTTGCGGATCATCTCGTTGATGCCGTTGACCCCGATGGTGGAGAAGTGGTTGCGCAGGGTGCCCAGATAACGTTTGGTGTACGGGAACAGGCCGTTATCCATGTGGCGTTGGATCACCTTGCGTTTCAGCTCCAGGCTGGTGCGGCTGATCTCCAGCAACTGATCCAGCCGTTGCAGGAGGGCTGCCTCATCCCCCTGATGCTGATAGCCCAACCGGGCGCAGTTGATGGTCACCACCCCCAGTGAGCCGGTCTGCTCGGCTGAACCGAACAGGCCGTTACCCCGCTTGAGCAGCTCCCGCAGATCAAGCTGCAGGCGGCAGCACATGGAGCGGACCATGTTGGGGGTCAGCTCTGAGTTGATGAAGTTCTGGAAGTAGGGCAGGCCGTAGCGGGCGGTCATGGCAAACAGCAGCTCGGCATTCTCGCTCTCCCAGGGGAAGTCCGGGGTGATGTTGTAGGTGGGGATCGGAAAGGTGAAGATCCTGCCCTTGGCATCGCCAGCAGTCATCACCTCAATGTAGACCCGGTTGATCAGATCCATCTCGGCCTGCAGCTCGCCGTAGGTGAACGGCATCTCTTCTCCGGCAATCACCGGCACCTGCTGTTTCAGGTCTTCCGGGCAGGTCCAGTCAAAGGTCAGGTTGGTGAAAGGGGTCTGGGTGCCCCAGCGTGACGGCACGTTCAGGTTGAAGATCAGCTCCTGCATCTGCTGCCTGACATCCTCGTAGGTCAGGCGATCCTTGCGGATGTACGGTGCCAGATAGGTGTCAAATGAGCTGAAGGCCTGGGCTCCGGCCCACTCATTCTGCAGGGTGCCCAGAAAATTGACGATCTGCCCCACCGCGCTGGAAAGATGCTTTGGCGGAGCAGCCTCCACCTTGCCCGGCACACCGTTGAACCCCTCAGCCAGCAGCATCCGCAGCGACCAGCCAGCGCAGTAGCCGGACAGCATATCCAGATCATGAATATGGATGCTGCCGTCACGGTGGGCCTCCCCCACCTCCGGCGGATAGACCTGGGAGAGCCAGTAGTTGGCAATCACCTTACCGGACAGGTTCAGGATCAGTCCCCCCAGGGAGTAGCCCTGATTGGCGTTGGCACTGACCCGCCAGTCGCTCTGGTCCAGATACTCATTGACTGAGGCGGTTACATCCACCACGGTCTTGCGATCCTGGCGCAGGCGGCTGCGCTGCTCACGGTAGACCGCATAGGCCCGCAGGGTGGCGAAATGATTGGCCGAGATCAGCGCCTGCTCCACCACATCCTGGATCTGCTCAATGCTGGGCGGTTCCTGGGGAAAACGGTGGCGCAGCACCTTCAGTACCTGGCTGGTGAGCAGCATGGCCTCATCATCGCCAAACTCAGCAGTGGCCTTGCCTGCCCGCTGGATGGCGGACTGGATGCGGGATGCCTCAAACTGGACGCGGCTGCCATCGCGTTTGAGGACGGAAACAGGTGCTGCAGTGGTCTGTGGTGTCATACTGGTGACTCCTTTGTTTGTGGAGTCCGGGGAAGAGATGTTTCAGGAACGCAAAAAGTCCGCAGCTGCCTTACGCAGCATGCGGACTTTCCGTATTCAAGTCGCCTGATCTCGTGTCAACTCCCAGTCCCCGGAGAGTTTCATAATGTACGATCAAGGCAGGTCTTCTGACTTGCGAGTCATCCTCCAGGCACCTTCCCGGCTTATTCAGCCAGTGGTCATTGCCCTTTGTCGTCGCTTACAGCGGCGGGTCCGTGGAGGATTTACACCTCACTTCCCTATCAAGCCCTTGCGGGCACCGTTGATCTGTTATTCTGCTTCCGTCATACAACAACGGAATATTTAGTGGTCAGCTATCTAGCACAACACAATATGTAGAGTCAAGATCAAGTTTCAAACAGGTGGGCTGCAAAGATCAGTTGGTCCGGCTTACCCAGTACCAGCACAATATCATCAGAATCAAACAACCAGGCCGGATCAGGATTGGAATTCACCTCATCACCCCGCTTGATCACCAGTGCGGTGGCTCCACAGCGGTCACGTAGCAGACCATCCCGCAATTGGGTACCCTCAAGCGTTGAACCTGGCTGCACCCGAAAGGTGGCCAACTCCACCCCGGACAGATAGCCGGAAATGCCGGTGGCATGGCTGTGGCGGCGGCTGATGGTACGGAACATCTGGTAGGAATCACGCCTGATCTCGGCGATGCAGTGGTCAATCTGATCATGGGGGATCATGTAGGTTCGCAACACCCGCGAAAAGATCTCTACTGAAGTTTCAAACTCCTCCGGCACAACATCGTTGACCCCCAACTGGAAAAGCGGTTCCATCTCTGCCACGTAGCGGGTACGAACAATCAGATGGATATTGGGACGCATCTGGCGGGCCATGGCAGCTACCCGGCGGGTGGCAGTGGCATCGGAAATGGCAATCACCATGATCCGGGCCTTTTCAATCAGGGCGTGATGCAGGATTTCAGGTTTGGAGGCATCACCGAAGATAATCCGGGTTCCCTTTTTACGTTCTGCCTTAACCGTATGATGATTGCTCTCAATGGCAATGTAGCGGATGCCGTTGCCGTTCAGGACCCGGGCCAGGTTCTTGCCGTTGACCCCGAAACCGACAATGATCACATGATCATCCATCGGAAAACGGTCATGGCTAACGCCGGTGGTACGGCTACCATGTTTCAGGACAGACGGTAGACGGGTCGCAATCCATCCGGCAATCGGTTCGGCAAAGCGCAGGGAAAACGGCGTTAAAGCCATGGTACCGACCGAGGCAGCCAGAAAGAGCTGGTACTGATCAGGTGTCAGCAGGCCAAACTGCTGCCCTGAATGGGTAAGCACAAAGGCAAACTCTCCCACCTGGGCCAGCAACAGTCCGCTGATAAAGGCCGGTTTTGGCGGAAACCGCAACACCAGGGCAGCGCCGGTGGCAACCAGCCACTTGATCAGGATGATACCAACCACCAGCAGAACAACCGTCAAGGGATGCCGCAACACCACGGTGGGATCCAACAACATGCCGACCGAGATAAAAAACAGGCTGATAAAGGCATCCCGAAACGGAATGATATCCCCCATTACCTGATGACTGTACTCGGACTCAGAGATGGCCAGACCGGCAATAAAGGCCCCCAGGGCCAGGGACAGCCCGACCTGTGCCGTTAAAAAGGCAGTACCGAAACCAACAAAGATAATGGTCAGGATAAACAGTTCACGGCTCTTGGCCCTGACTACCTGATTAAAGATCCAGGGCACGGCAAACCGCGCACTGAAGTGGGAGACCACCACCACCACCAGCGCCTTGGCAGAGACAATCACAATGCCGGTCAGACCATCCCCTGCCCCGCCCAGAAACGGGGTAAACAGCATCAGCGGCACCACGCAGAGATCCTGAAAGATCAGGATTCCCAGACAGGTCTTGCCGTGGGGCGAATCCATCTCACCGGCATCCATCAGCAACTTCATCAAAATGGCGGTTGAGGAGAGCGACACCAGAAATCCGAAAAAGACTGACTGCTGCCAGGAAAATCCCAGAGCGATCCAGAGCAGGGCCACCACACCAATGGTCACCCCCACCTGCAATCCGCCACCCCACAACACCAGGTGTTTGATCCGAAGCAGTTCTTTCAGTGAGAACTCAATGCCGATGGTAAACAGCAGCAGGACCACGCCGATCTCGGCCATCTGCTCAACCTGGTGGGTATCCCTGATCAACCCCAGGGCATAGGGACCGGCCACCATACCGGTACAGAGAAAGCCTATGATGGAAGGGAGTTTGAACTGCCGGAACAACACCACCGTAACCAGCGCCAAGCCAAACAACATCACCAGATCTTTCAACAGACTGAATTCCATGATTTCCTCTGACGGCTAGTAGTTAAAAAGACAGAAATCAGGCCCTTGCATACATTTTTTTAATAACTCTTCAAGGGCTCCAGACGTAAGCGGCCGGCTGAAGAAAAACCCCTGCATCTCGTCGCAACACTGCTGCTTTAAAAATTCAACCTGATCCTGCCGTTCTACTCCTTCAGCAATCACGGTCAGTTTCAAACTATGGGCAAGTGCAATGATCGCCTGCACAATGGCAGCAGAATCACCTGATTTTTCGGCCATTTCAAATACAAACGACTTATCAATTTTCAGACGATCAAGCGGGAAATGTTTCAGATAACTAAGCGAGCTGTAACCAGTACCAAAATCATCAATCGCCAGGGTGACGCCCATTGCCTTCAGTGCCTTCAAGGTTTCAAGGGTACTGGCGATATTTTCTATCAGCATCCCCTCAGTCAGCTCAAGCTCCAGCAGATGTGCCGGCAGGCCGGACTGCTCCAATAATGTTCTGATCGTTGCAACCAATCCTGGATTACGGAACTGTTTGGCAGAGAGATTAACTGCAACACGCATGGGCTTTAGTCCCTGATTGATCCACTGTGCCGCCTGAGCACAGGCCTCCTTCAAGACCCAGGTACCGATTGGAACAATCAGACCGGTTTCTTCAGCCATCGGAATAAAGCGGTCGGGAGCGATCATACCCAGATCTGGATGTTGCCAGCGTATCAGTGCTTCCACCCCCACCAGTTCTCCGGTTACAAAACTGATCTGGGGTTGATACACCAGATACAGTTCATCCCGCTCCAGGGCATGGCGCAGATAACTGTTCAGAGTCAGCATCTCAAGGGCTGAGGTATGCATATCTGATGAATAGAAACGAAACGTGTTTCGCCCCTGTTCCTTGGCATGATACATGGCCGTGTCGGCATTTTTAAACAGGGTATCGACGTTGTCGCCATCGTAGGGATACAGCGAGATTCCAATACTGCCACCGCTGTAAATCTCACGGTCAAAAAGCAGAATCGGCTGAGCCATGGCAGCCAGCAGCTTGGAAGCAACTTCCATCACCCCTTCCCGATCACTAACCCCCTCCAGCAACACGACAAATTCATCCCCTCCCAATCGGGCCACGGTATCAGATGTCCTCAGGCAGGCGATCAGGCGTTCGGCAACCACCTGCAGCAACAGGTCACCAGAGCTATGGCCCAAGGTGTCGTTGACCTCCTTGAACCGATCCAGATCAATAAACAGCAGCGCCACTTTCTCTTTGTGACGACCTGCCCGGGTCAACATCTGGTTCAGTCGATCCTTCAGCAACACCCGATTGGGAAGACCGGTCAGGCTGTCAAAAAAAGCCAGACGCTCAATCTCCTGGGCCGCTGCCCGGCGTTCGGTAATGTCGGTATAGAGCAGCACCATACGGAAAACCTGGTTGTCTGCACTTTTTAACGGAGTACCGACCAGGTGATAGTGGCGGCCTTCATGAACAAAATCTGTCTGTTCAACCCTGCGCTTGGTAGCCAGAATCTGATCAAGAATACACTCCTCTTCTTCGTGCCCGCAGATCAGTTCCCGCAGGTTTTTACCGATCACACCTTTTTGCTCAGGGAAAAAGGCGCCCAGGCTATAATAGTTGTAGGCAACAACCTCCATCAGTTCATTCACCACAATAATACCGGCACCGACTGAATCAAAAACAGCCTGCAGCTCATCCCTGGTACTGCTTAAATCACTATTGGTCTCGTGAAGATGCTCAAGGACCTGTTCAAAAGACTCAGTCACAATGCCGATCGGGTCAACGCTTAAGAGAGTCTCGTCATCAAGCTCGGAGGGGTTGAGGGGGACCGTCCCCATCACCTGCAGCAGACGGTCGGTTTTAGCTCGAATATACTGGGCAAGCTCCCGATTCTTTACCTGTAACTGCTCTACATCGCCACCACAAGCAGCTACACCGGTATCCGAACTAGACGTATTGGGATTGAGGTGTGACATCAGGGAGTCCTGTCAATGGAGATACGATAGTGTTCCTGCTCTTTTTGAACCTCAACACGATACCCCATGGCGCTGACTGATTCACTGATATGGGTGGTTGAGCTACGATTATCGGTTAAAATAGACAGTCTGATCTCCCCGCCCCTGAGTTCTGCTTTGTTGGCATTTATCTCACGCAGGGCTGTCAACAGTGTTGAGGGGCAGATCTGCCCTCGCAGGTCGATCTCCCTGCATAGTGGCTCATGATGCATATATGCACTCCTCTCAGTTCATCTTAACGGGGCATCACCAGCCGGGTCAGCAGTATTCCGCCCAGCCAGGCCCCGGGAAAAAGACCGCCCAGAAACAGGAAGCTTTGCAGGGCAAGAATAGGCAGACCACCAAAGAGATGCCAGATGTTACAGGCCGGGGCCATCCGGGAAGCCATTCCCATGATGATGCCTCCCAGAACGACAGAGATAACCTGACGCCAGGGCAGTTTGATCTGCAGCCGCCATTCTCCAAGCCTGATGGCTGACCAGGCAGAGCCTGCCACGATACCCAAAATTAGTGGAAATTGAACCAGAGCAACCGCATCAAGTTCAAAGCCGGGGCCTCCGCTGATCAGACCACCTCCCAATGGTGGCGTGTAGCGCAAAGGAATCAGCTGAAAATACTTAAGAGATGCATAATGCTCAGGCGCAAGAGGGTGTAGCAGCATGGCACCGAATTTTGCATAGGATGTGGTGATGCCCAGCGGCATCCCCACCAAAAGGACTGAGGCACCTCCCAGTAACGCCAACCCCACTGCAGCCTGCCATGGCTGCAGATAACCATCAACAACACCGGTACGATACATACTTCCATCCCTGAACCAGCGCCAGATCAGAGCATTCAAAACCGGCACCAGCAATGAAACAAACAGCCAGGGTGGCAGCCCAAGTAATTGCGGCAGCGTCACCGCCTTGGTGGGCAGGGCCAATGCACGGGAAACAGACATCCATTGGGGGTAGAGACAGGCAAAGAGCGTGCTGCCGGCCACCAATCCCAGAAAGGCCAGCAAACCGGGAAAACTCCCGGCCCCCAGCCGGTACAGGGTACCAACAACACACCCTCCAGCCAGCACCATACCTATGCCAAAGAGGAAACCACCCAGCAGATTGGTCAGCGAAGGAGGCCCGAAAAAGGGAAACGGCACGGCCACAAAACCGCTCAGATGGATTAATTCAAACAGTGGCAGGGATACCATTATCAACAGCAACAGGGTTTTCAACATGCGGGCGGAGCGAAACAGAAACAGATCCCGGAACATGCCGGCAACACAGTAGTCAGAACGATGCATCAGAAAACCGGACAATGCCCCCAGCAAAAAACCTCCTGCAATCATGCATAGATGAATTACGGGCACTATATCCTCCAGACAAAGCGATACACAGGTACCCCAGAATAGCGCACATCCCCCGCATCATCAAGTGGCAGCTGGTCAACCCAGTTTTCTACGCATCTTCTAAATCAGTCCAATGCTATAAAAATGTTCATTTAAAAAAATAAATCATATTTTTCATATCAGTTATCGGCAGCTTACTGCCTAATTTGCACACACATAGGCAAATCGCCCTATTCCCGCCAAACCAATATTACAGTAGAAACAACTGACTTATTAAATTGTATAAAGTTTTGTATTAACTTCAGGAGGCAAATTTATGTCGCTTAAAAAGAGAATGGTAGTATTCAGTGGCTGCATTATCCTGTTTGTTCTTATTTTATCAATTTTTGCCTGCGTAGGCGTATCAAGACTAAACACAGACTTTAAACAGCTCCTGTCACATGAAATTACAACAAAAATTGAAACCATCAAGGTTGGGCGAGAAGTAAATTATGTTTCTCGTCTGACCCGAAATATCATGCTTGGCTCAAATTTTGACAAAGATGCCAAACATCTGGATGAGACAATTGATAAAATTGAGGTTTCATTTAAAAAATTGGCAGATGCCGCGACAAGTGACAAAGAAAGAAAGTTGGTTGAGCAGGCCCATGTTGACGCCATGGCTTTTGTTAATGACGGACGTACCCGAGTTTTGGCAACAAAAGAGATGCCTGCAGCTGAGCGGCACACCATTTTTGCTGATTACGAAAAATTTGCAACGCCATTAGCCATGAAATCAAGGGAAAGTTTTTCCGACATCATTAAAAATGCCGACAAAAATTATGACACCAACATAAAAACCTTCAGCCAGACCATTACAAAAACGCTTCAGATAATCATCATATTAAGTAGTGCTGCAGCCATAATCACTTTAATTCTGTTTACCATTCTTATTAGAAGCGTCATTGGACCGATCCGGCAGTTAAACGCTCAGCTTCACGAAATAGCTGATGGAGACGGAGACCTCACCAGGCGACTTGATGAAGGACGAACTGACGAATTTGGACAATTATCTGTATTTTTCAATCATTTCGTTTCAAAACTGCACTCAACATTTTCGCAGGTTGCCCAACAAAGTTCTTCCATCACAATCGCAACTGCTAAAATGCATGAAGTTGTTGTAGAACTTTCTGAAAATACTGATCAAACAGCCTCACAGACCAGCACTGTAGCAGCAGCAAGCGAGGAAATGTCTGCAACCAGTAACGATATAGCCCAAAGCTGCTACCGGGCTGCGGAAAGTGCACAGGCAGCAGCAGACACCACCCAAAAAGGCTTTGAAATAGTAAAACATACGGTAACAGGAATTATTCAGCGTGGCGAAAAATCAAGGGATAATGCCCGGATTGTCTCTACTCTTGGTGATCGTTCGAATCAAATCGGCGAAATAGTCGCTACTATTGAAGATATTGCAGATCAGACCAATCTGTTGGCGCTGAATGCGGCAATAGAAGCAGCGCGTGCCGGTGAAATGGGACGTGGCTTTGCCGTTGTTGCTGATGAAGTACGTGCATTGGCTGAACGTACCACTAAAGCAACAAAAGAAATCAGTGACATGATAAAGACAATTCAGAACGAAACCCGTCAGGCGATAATTGCCATGGAAGAAGGAGTTAAAGGTACTGAACAGGGTGCGGCTGAAGCAGGCACACTTGAGACTGCCCTGCAGAATATTCTTGAACAGGTGAATGATGTCACTATGCAGATAAGCCAAATAGCAACAGCGGCTGAAGAGCAGACCGCCACTACGGGTGAAATCACCGGAAACATGCACCGTGTTTCTCAAATCATCGACGAAACAGCAAAAGAGACACAAAGCATCTCTGCCATTGCCGAGTCGCTAAACCATACAAGTATTGAACTTCATAGGCTTATGAAACAGTTCAAATATTAAAATCCGCACCAACTGCAGGGATGCGGAATCATGCCGCATCCCTGCACATTCTTTCCCTATTTTGTCTTAGCTAACGTAAGTCAGCAAAGAGCAACCAAAGTTAATTCAATCCATTACATTTCACGACTGCCACACAATTAATTCACCTCCCTCAAAATTGACTGTTTGTGCTTGATTAACAATTGTTTTGCAAGTAAATAAGTAAAGATACACACCTTACCAAGGAGTTTCTCATGTCATTCTACAAACGAATCTCACTTCGTGCAAAGATCCTGCTACCTCTGATTCCAACCATCTTTGTTATCTTTGTAGCACTGGGATTGTACGCCTCATCAGAGATAAAATCTGCCCTGAACACTGAAACCAAAAATCAGCTACAGGTTAATATCCGCCTGCTAAGCGACATGATCACCACCATCAACACCGCCACCATCAACAACGCCAATGAACGTTCAGACTCCCTGATCAAGCTGTGTGGCGGTGTCAGTGGATTTGCCCTGAACACCCAGGCAACGGTCAAGGTAGGCGATCTGGACACCCACACCCTGTCGCTGAACGGTGCTGTCCAAAACCTGAATGAGGCCAAGGTGGAGGAGTTCAGTAACCTGTTCTCCGGCTCTGTGGCAACCATCTTTGTGCGCAAAGGTAATGACTTTGCCAGGATCACCACCTCGTTAAAAAAAGAGGATGGCAGCAGGGCAATTGGCACCATGCTGGGGGAAACACATCCAGCCCATAAAAAACTGATGTCAGGAGAGGTGTATCACGGTATCGCCAAACTGTTCGGCAGCTGGTACATGACCAAATACACACCGCTAAAACAGGGCAACGAGATCATTGGCGCACTGTTTGTCGGTACCAACATCAACAAGGATGTTGACCAGTTGGTTAAATCAGTCCAACGGATTAAGGTGGGTAGCACCGGTTATGCCTATGTGCTTGATGCCAAAGGCACCATGCTGATCCACCCTAATAAGGCTGTTGCAGGCAAAAATGTACTTGATATGAAGGACGCCAATGGCAAGCTGTTGTTTAAGGATATGCTGGAGAAGAAGGAAGGCAGCTTCCTGTATGACTGGAAAAATGAAGGCGAAACCACAGCCAGGGAAAAGATCGCCATCTTCACTGCTGACAACCCCTGGAACTGGCTGATTTCAGCAGGCGCCTATTCTGAAGAGTTGTATGAGTCAGCCGTGCGGATTCAGTGGATTCTGATGGCTGCAGCAGCAGTCTGTGCAGCACTGCTGGCGGGATTAGTTGTTTTGGTACTTAAAAAGACGCTTGCTCCGCTGAAAGACACCTCACATGCCATTGAGCAGGTGTCGCAAGGAGATCTGACCGTACGGCTCAACGTGCAGTCAGGGGATGAAATCGGAAAAATTCAGGATGATGTTAATACCATGGTGGCAAACCTGACCGAAATCATGCGTCAGACATCCGGTACTGCCGGTGAAGTTTCATCATCAGCCATTCAGTTACAGGCGACCTCCGGCAATATGTCGGAAAATGCAGAACAGGTAGCACAACAGGTTGGTTCTGTGGCCACAGCCAGTGAAGAGATGTCAGCCACCAGTAATGATATTGCCATGAACTGTCACCAGGCGGTTGAATCAGCTAAACGGGCCAATGAAACAGCAGAGCGCGGTAAAGCGGTGGTAGGTAACACCGTTGCCGCCATGGGACGCATTGCCGACCGTGCCAGCCATTCTGCCAGTGCCGTGGAATCACTGGGAACCCGTTCTGATCAGAT
>JAJTBI010000032.1 GCA_021286935.1 Geobacteraceae bacterium | reverse complement strand
GTAACCAATCCGTTGGATTGGAAATTATTGCAATAAAGGAGCCTGTCATGAAGAAAACGAAACTTGTAAGTCTCATCGCTGGTCTGCTTGTTCTTTCACCATTAGCAGCTTTAGCTGCTCCACCGGTGGTTGACCCAGGTGCAGCCAAAAACTTCCTTCGGCAACGTCATGCTCTCCAACCCAAAATTGTCTTTCAGCATGATGCCAGTCTTGCTTCCTGCAGTGCTTATGTTCAGCTGATCGCCAAAGCAAATAATGATTTCAGGGCCTGTACAAATCCCGATACACCACCGCCGGGTAGCCCGGTTGCCCGATTTAATGCCTACACCAACATGCAGCTTGGACAGTATTGCGGTAACCTGACCATGCAGCAATGCGTAGACAGAGTTAATGGAGAGCAGCAGCAGTATTGTCACCAAGCCGTAATGCCGATCAGACAGCAGGCTGAGAAGGCTAAGAAGGAGTGTTCTGAGGCCCGTGTCGAGTGTACCCAGGCCAAGCATAAGCTTACCGCGCTTGAGCAAAAAATGCCGGCACTTGATGCCCGTAAGAAACAGCTTGAAACTGAACTTGCCAAGGTGAATGCAGAAATTAACACAACCAACCAGGCCCTGGCAGCTGCTCGTCAGGAGGTACAGCGCCAGTGTGTTGGCGGTCTGCCCGTAAAGCCTCACCCAATGCCTCGTTGATTTAATTGCCTTAGATGCAGGATAACGCCTCACCCGGTGAAAGATGGGTGGGGCGTTGTTTTTTGGTAATAAAGTACATTGTTTGTAGCCGGATTGATCTGTTGTTTCTAGCGGATTGAGACAATGCAGAACCAATCTAGCCAGGTTTGGCATCTTGAATTACTGCAAAACTGCCAAGGTCTTACTTGCAAAATAGCCGGATTTGGCCGTATCAAAAAAACGTAGCTGGCTAGTATTGCAACGGTTTGGAGCCTGCTGTTTACAGCAGCTTATAAATTGGTTTAGAGTGCGTTTCAATATTTTACCCTGAAGGGAGCATTAAATATGTCAGAAATCTATTTTACCAAAGAGCATGAGTGGGTCAAAGTGAACGGTACCAGTGCCGTCTGTGGCATCAGTGACCATGCTGCCCACGAACTGGGTGATATCACCTTTGTTGAGTTGCCTGCAGTTGGCAAGCAGGTTAAGCAGTTTGATGTGCTGGCTGCCATTGAGTCAGTCAAGGCTGCCAGTGACATCTATGCACCGGTCTCCGGCAAGGTGGTCAAGGTTAACACAGAGCTGGAAGACGCACCGGAAAAGGTGAACGAGTCCGCAGAAGAAGCGGCCTGGATGGCTGAGCTTGAGCTGAGCGATGCTGCCGAGCTGGCAAACCTGATGACCAAGGCCCAATACGACGAATATTTGAAAAGCCTGTAGGGAGATGCTATGAACACCAGTCACTATTGCCCCCATACTCCTGAAGAGATTCAGGAGATGTTGGCTGCCATCGGCGTCTCCAGTGTCGAGGAACTGTTTGCCCCGATTCCGGCTGAACTGCGCTGCAGCACTTTTAACCTGCCTGCCGGTATGTCGGAGTTTGAGACCTATGCCAAGCTGCAGGCGGTTGCTGCCGATAACAACCAGAACCTGTCGCTGTTCATCGGTGGCGGATTCTATGACCATGTCATCCCGGCCGCGGTTGACCATCTTTCCGGCCGGGCCGAATTCTACACCGCCTACACCCCCTATCAGCCGGAATGTTCTCAAGGCACCCTGCAGGCGTTGTTTGAGTATCAGACCGCCATCTGCCGTCTGACCGGGCTGGATGTCAGCAACGCCTCGCTCTACGATGGCGCCACCGGCCTGGCAGAGGCCGCCCTGATGGCCATGCGTGCCACCAACCGGACCAAGGTGGTGGTGGACGGCTGTGTCTCTCCCATCGCCCGTCAGGTGCTGGCCACCTACCTTTCCAATCAGGATGCAGAGCTGGTGGAGCTGCCACCTCTGGATGGCCTCTTGAACCGGGAAGAGCTGGCAAAGCAGCTGGATGCTAACACCGCTGCAGTGCTGGTGCAGTATCCCAACGTCTTTGGCGGAGTGGAGGATTTCTCCGGGCTGGCTGATCAGGCCCATGCTGCCGGCGCCCTGCTGGTAACGGCAGTTTATCCGGTCGCCTTGGGGATCTTGAAGTCACCGGGTGAGCTGGGGGCTGATATTGCCGTGGGTGATGGCCAGTCACTGGGTAATCCGCTCTCCTTTGGTGGCCCTTCCTTTGGCTTTATTGCTGCAAAGAAGTCACATATCCGCAATATGCCGGGCCGGATCGTGGGGGAGACAGTTGACAAGAACGGCAAGCGTGGTTTCGTGCTGACCCTGCAGGCCCGTGAACAGCATATCAAGCGTCACAAGGCTACTTCCAACATCTGCAGCAACCAGTCACTCTGCGCCCTGCGCGGTCTGATCTTCCTGGCTGCCATCGGTAAACAGGGGCTGGCTGATCTGGCCCGCCTGAACCGGGACAAGGCCGAGTATGCCAAGGCCCGTCTGGCAGAACTGCCCGGCGTGGTGGTGCTGCAGACCGCTCCAACCTTTAACGAGTTCACTATCAGCCTGCCAAAACCGGCGGAAGCAGTGGTGGCTGCCCTGTTGGATAAAGGAATTGCTGCTGGTATGCCGCTGGGCCGGTTTTATGCCGGTTCGGAAAATATGCTGGTGGTGACGGTAACCGAGAAACGCAGTAAAAAAGAGATTGATCAGCTGGTGAAGGCGTTGGAGGTGGCACTATGCAACTGATTTATGAAAAATCCGTCTCTGGTCGCCGTGGCGTGATGCTGCCGGTCTCTGATGTGCCGGCCGCTGCAGATCTGCCGCAGAACCTGCTGCGCTCTGAAACCGCCGGGCTGCCTGAACTGTCAGAGCTGGATATGGTGCGCCACTTTACCAACCTGTCCCGCCGCAACTTCTCGGTTGATACCAACTTCTATCCCCTGGGTTCATGCACCATGAAGTACAATGCCAAGGTGCTGGAAAACGCTGCCAACCTGTTTGCCCCGTTGCATCCGCTGACCGCCTTCCTGCCCGGTGGGGCAGAGCTGTGCCAGGGGGCGCTGGGGATGCTGTACGACCTGGGCCAGATGCTGGCCGACATCACCGGCATGGATGAGGTCACCACCCAGCCGCTGGCAGGCGCCCATGGCGAGATGACCGGCATGCTGCTGGTTGCTGCCTACCACAAGGCTAAAGGCAACAAAAAGAAATACGTGGTGGTACCGGATTCATCCCACGGTACCAACCCGGCCTCGGCAGCCATGGTGGGCTATGAGATCATCACCATCCCCACTGCTCCCTACGGTGATATGGACCTTGAGCTGTTCAAACAGGCCATGAATGGTGAAGTGGCTGCGGTCATGATGACCTGTCCCAACACCCTGGGGCTGTTTAACCCCTACATCAAGGAAATTGCTGATATTGCCCACAGTCACGATGCCCTGATGTACTACGATGGCGCCAACCTGAACGCCATTATGGGCAAGGTGCGGCCCGGCGATGTGGGCTTTGACGTGGTACACGTCAACCTGCACAAGACCTTCGGCACCCCCCATGGCGGCGGTGGTCCCGGTTCCGGTCCGGTGGGGGTCAAAAAGAGCCTGATCCCGTTCCTGCCGATGCCCCGCATTATCCATGACGAGGTCAGCGGTAAGCTGCAGATCCAGACCGACAATCCGCTCTCCATTGGCCGTACCGCCAACTTCTTTGGCAACTTCGGGGTCATGGTCAAGGCCTACACCTACATGATCATGCTGGGACGTGAGGGTCTGATTCAGGTCTCTGAGCAGGCGGTGCTGAATGCCAACTACATCAAGGAAAAGCTGAAAGGCTATTTTGACCTGCCCTACAGCCAGACCTGCATGCATGAGGTGGTTTTCTCTGCCTCAAAGCAGCTGGCCCAGGGTGTCCATGCCATTGACATCGCTAAGTTCCTGATCGACAAGGGCTACCATCCACCCACGGTCTACTTCCCGCTGATCGTGAAAGAGGCGATCATGATTGAGCCGACCGAAACCGAGAGCAAGGCCACCATGGATGCCTTTATTGAGGTGATGATCGAGGCGGCCAAGCAGGCTGAGGCTGATCCTGATTCCTTTGCAGCCATGCCGGTCAGCATGCCGGTTACCCGCCTGGATGAAACCAGGGCAGCCCGTAGCCAGACCGTCTGCTGTCTGGGGTAACAGGTTGTTGATGTCTTAACCGAAAAGGCCGACTGGAAATAATTCCAGTCGGCCTTTTCGGTAGAGGTGTCACTTACGGTCTGGTAGCAATAAAGATCGCCCGTAGCGGTGCCGGGTGCCCTTCAATCGTCTTTGTCCCATCATCAGGATCAAGATAATCCGACAGTGACTCAAAACGCATCCATTCTGTCGCGTGCTGTTCTTCGTGGCTGGTACGGTTGGTGTTGACGCAGGCAATCTCCGTAAATCCACAACGCTGTAGCCACAAGGTCATTGCCGCAACCGACGGCAGAAACCAGACATTGCGCATCTTGGCGTAACGTCCCGATGGCATGAAGACCGTCTCCTGATCCCCCTCAACAATCAGCGTCTCCAGAATCAACTGTCCTCCTGGACGCAGACAACCCTTCAGCTCAAGCAGATGGTCAAGGGGGGAACGGCGATGATAGAGCACCCCCATGGAAAAAACAGTGTCAAAGCAGGCCATGTTGGCAGGCAGATCTTCAACACCGATCGGGATGACCTGGTGCCGGGGATCTTGCAGGTAGCGCTGCATGACCTGAAACTGCATCACCGAAACCAGAAACGGTTCAATGCCAAGCACAAACTCGGCACCAACGCCCCTCATCCGCCAGCCGTGATACCCATTACCGCAGCCCACATCCAGAACCTTGCGTCCGGCCAACGGCTGGATGTGCGGCAGCAGGCGCTCCCACTTCCAGTCAGAGCGCCACTCCGTATCGATCTCAACACCAAAAAGAGAATAGGGACCTTTCCGCCATGGGTGAAAAGCCTGGAGTTTGTCAATCAATTCTTCGCGAATGATATTACCAAGATCAGCGCTGGAACCGATGGTAACAGAATCCTTAAGCTCAATGTGGGATGGACGCAACTCCGGCAATGTGTCCAGCGCGCTGAGCCATTCCGGCATATCGCCGTAACGTTCAAGCAGCCGTTCTTTGGACAGAGCGATCTGAAGCTGTTCAGCCCAACGTTCCTGTCCCATGGCAACAAGCTGGGGATAGAGTGCATCGTAGTAGTTCATTTAATGGCGACCAGAGAAGCAAAATTGAAGCACTGGAACCAGAGCTCAGAACAGGAAAAACCGGCCGCCTTCAGCCGTTTGTGATGAGTTGCCAAGGTCTCGGGAATCATTACATTCTCCAGCGCTGACCGCTTCTGACTGATCTCAAGATCACTGTAGCCGTTGGCACGTTTAAAATCATGATGCAGCTCAATATGTAACTGTTGCCGCCCCGGCTCGCTAAAGGCAATCTTCTCCGAGAGGATCAGAATGCCACCCGGCCTGAGTCCGGCATAGATCCGCTGCATCAGCGCCAGCCGTTCTGGAGGGGGGATGAACTGCAGGGTGAAGTTAAGCACCACGACCGAGGCGTTCATAATGGTTACCTCTTGAAGATCGCTGCAGATCATTGTCACCGGAATGGCTGGCCCGCTATCGAGGGCCAACAGTTCTCTGGCACGCTCAAGCATTGCTGGGGAGTTATCCACCGCAATAATGTCGCAGTCCGGCGCGGTGATCCGCTGGCGCATGGCCAGAGTGGCCGCGCCGAGAGAACAGCCGAGATCATAGCAGTGACTGCCGGCCTGGGCGTATCTGGCGGCAATGATGCCGATATTGGTTATTATCATGCCGTAGCCGGGCACCGAGCGCTGGATCATGTCGGGGAAGACCGCGACAACTCGTTCATCAAATTGGAAGTCGATTATTTCCTGGAGGGGGGCCGCATAGAGGGCATCGGTTTTCTTTGTCACGGTTGTATGGTCCTGTTAAATGCTATATGCGATAGGTTGGCTGAAAAGCCGGGAATGCAGTGGTGACAGAATTAAACTCTACTTGAACGCAAAAGGCGGAGACTTCCTGAACTGTCCTGATACGTCGCCCGTTTGATCAAGATCGTTTGCCAGACTAAGCTTTAAGACCGGACTCCCAATCTGTAACGGCAGCTTGTTGAGAGAAACCCGGATAACGTTCAGGTTTGTGGCGGACTCAAAATAGTAGGTCTTGTTGGTAAGATCAGCTACCGTCCGCCAGCGGGTACTGGATATATTGGGGCGCAGCGGGTCAGCAACACCAAAAGGGGCAGATACGTTCCGCATGACGCTCATAAGATAGGCCACGGTTTCCTGTTTGCTTTCCGGCTTAGGAAGACTCTTCAGGTAACGGGCAGCACGGACAAAACGGTCAAGGGACTGTTCTGATCCGGGCAACTCACGGGTGCCGCCAAATCCCTTATAGAGCTTCAGATTGGCAAGTTGTTTGTTGAAAGGCGGCGAATTCGTCATAATCGTATATTTGCGATCATGATAGATTTTGGGCTTGCCGTTGATCCACTCCACCACCGCAGAATCTCCCGTTGCATCAGCCAGGGCCACATGTCCTGCCGCCTGCCGGTTTGTTGATCCCATGGGGCCGGTGACTATCTGGAATGGCTTTTTTCTGATGAATTCGACTGCTTCTGCCACGGTTGCAAAGTTATCAAGGAAATACTGGGTAGCAATGCTGAACGATAGCCCCGGAACGGAACTATCCCGCTTTCCATAATCTGACTCTGCAAGCCATAACGGGTTCACGGAAAGACCCTTCTCATTGATGCCGTCTACCGTCATCATTTCATAGCCGGAAACAACAAGGCTTCCATACCGGGATACCCATCTCAGGGAGTTCCTACCTGCTCCACCATCCCGCGCAATGCCCCGTGGGAAGGCCCACAGGTTGCTTTTCATATCTTCAAACCAATCCATATTGCGACCAACGACAACTGCCTGGTCATTATTGTTCCACAATACGCGTGAGCAGGAATACGCCGGGCAGGTAAGCAAAAGCAGAAAAATACAGGTTATAGCAACCTGTAGCCATCTGTGTTGGTAATCAATAGTCATAAATGCACCTTTGTGAAAGCGATTGGAGGTGTGGCGCTGCAAAGGGTATGAGAAGGCTGCATATCTGAATCACCAAAATTTGGGGCATAATTTCATTTGCCTATTCAATTTTGATTTACATAGCGTTTATGAGGCTGACCCGCCCTCGGCGGGTCGTGCCGAGTGGTTGGATATATCCCTCGTCTTGAAAAAGGAGAAAGGCTATTTCCCAAATTTGTTACTGGAAATAGCATCTCTCCTTTTAGCAGGCTGTTGAAAAAACTACTGCGGAGCCCGTCTACGGCGTTGCGCGGTGCTCGCTTCTTCGTCTAACTAATTGTTATGCCTCAGTCGCTGTGCTCCGTGCGCCTTGTAGCCGTGCTTCCTCATAACGTTTTTCAACAACCTTTTAGTGTCTGAACTCATCATTTTTAATCGCCTAATTCATTCAGTCGTAATAGCCGATGCCCTTCAAAAACCGTAAGTATGTCGATTCGATCACCATTCAATCGGTAGACAATGCGATATCCTCGGTAAATAAGCTCTCGAATATCAGGGTTACCTATTTCCGGCACAGTCCTTCCACTTCTCGGATTGTCAGCCAAAATTGCTTCAGTCTGGTCAATTAGGGCATCAACAAACCGAACAGCACGTTCTACACTGTCACGTGCAATAAACTCCTCTATATCAACCAGATTTTCTCCAGCTTCCTGTGACCATGTTAAGCTCATGGATTACCCGCACTTCTTCGGGCTATCAGGGTTTTTCGTAGTTCGTTTGTAGTTTGGGTTCGCCCGTTTTCAACGTCTGCAATCCCCTTCTCAACAGAATCGAGAAAAGATTTTCGGTAAACCAATTCATCGTAATCCGAAGCGGATAACAGCACACCGGCTGGTTTGCTGTTTTGGGTAATGATAAGTGGATGTCTGGAGGTCTGGAGTGTTTTGAACCACTTGGAAATATTGGTTTTAAATTCTGCAATTGGAACAATGTCATTACTGATTGAAATAGCTCTCATTGTTTTACCTCCTTGATACGAATCACTTTGTGGTCAAAATATAGACCAATAAAGTGACCAGTGCAAGTGCTTGATGCATGCTTTGCCCAACGGGGCTGAGAGGGGTGCTGATTTAACCGCACCACCCGATGGTTAGCCATTTTTTAGGCTTCAGCGTGGTGTAGGCGTTCTTGAACCAATTCCTCAATATTCGCAACTAGCGGCTCAATCTGCGTTCTCGTTGTTTTAAAATAATTTCGGGTCATAGACCGATCTTCTGCTTCTGTGCCAATCTCTTGTTCGATAATCGTATTCATTAAAAGGTTGTCAACAGCCTTAAATGCGTCAAAAAGCTCCTTGGTCATGAATATTTTGTTCAAAATCGTGTAGTTGTGAAAAGCATTGACCGCTTCGCGGGCATCTTGTAGGTCGTACCAAAATATTTTCTTTTGAAAGAATTTATTTCTGTCTGATGCCGACGCTAATGACTGCTTATCAAGGTCATTAAGCCGACTTGTCGCGAGGAAACCGTCAAATTCAGCAGTATTCATACGGTTGATATCAGGATAGCTTTTCAATGGGCTGGCAAGAGCAGAGACAAGACCAAGGGCTTTCTGAAGAAGTCGCCATGCTTCAGGAAGTACCTCGAATTCCTTTTCATGGATCTTAGAAATTCGACTGAACAATGCATTTATTTTCCCTTTATGGTCCTCCAACTTTTTTGAAAACTGGGACTCAAGCCATTTTTTTCCGTAAAATTGAAGTATTGCGTATGCTATTCCTCCCGCAGTCAGTGTCTTCGCTGCAAAAGCGATTATATCTGAAATGGTTATGTTCATTGTCATCTCAAATTCCTGACTAGCTAACGGCTTGCGCCCTTGACCCGCACCGGGGCGCTTTTCAGCCCCGGTCGATGTCCAAGGGCCTGGTTGGCTTAAGGCTGAATAGGACTAAATAGGGACATCCCCCAATTAAAGGGTAAAACGGCGAGCGTCCCTGTCTCTACTCCCAAAATACATGCGTTCTCCTTTCCTACGGAGTTACAAAGACTGAAGTTGTCTTCTGTGCTCCGGCATAAGACGCCCCGATTGAAATATTGGCTTTTGAGAGGACAGGGACTGTACTGACAATGAAAGTAGTACTTGTCTGGCCTGCCGGGACAGTTACAGATCCAGGGGCAACCAGTATGGACGGATTGCTGCTTGTTAGGGAAACTGGCAATCCGTCGCTTGGTGCAGCCTTGTTCAAAGTAATCGTACCTGTGGCAAAGGCGCCGCCGGTTATGCTCACCGGTGAGACAGACACTCCGGTTACCATTACACCTGGCAGTACCTGAAGTTGTATTGTTGTGGTTTGTCCGGGGATGGCGGCAGATATGGTTACTGGTGTCGTTGCATTGACGGCATAAGTCTTAATCGGAAAACGATTGTACCAACCGTTGTTGCCGCCCAGATTCAAGCTGGATATTGCCGGAGCAGCCACCTGGGCATTGCTGCTTGTCAATGAGGCTGTGTATGTTTCCGCAAACGGTCCGCCCAGCGAGATATACACATAAATAGTTTTGCCAGCTTCGATTTGAGAGGCACTGGGTTTGCAATTGGCACCATTCTGGTCACACAGCACAAAATCGTACAATTCCAGAGCTGGCTGCCCCACTACCTGGAATCTCTGGCATTTTGAGATTTCATTGCAGTCTGCTGTTTTCTGATATGCAGCGGCATCGGCGTAGATCAGTACTGTGCCTTTCTGTTTCTGCGTTGTAATAGTAAATGTGCCGCTACGTTGACCCGCAGGGATAATAACGTTCGTCGGGATCGCGACTGGAGTGGTGCTGTATGTATAGTCCCTGACATAGATCGGGACAGACCATCCGCCTATAGGAGCCGGTGCTGCAATGGTCACTGTCCCATTAGCCTGTGAGTTCTGTTTCACATACGCCGGTACCCCTGAAAGGCGGGTTACGGAGGAACCGTTTAAAACCTGTATCGTACTTGATTTGGTAGATGTCTGGTAGATAGCGGTCAAAGTCGCATTGCCTGAAGCGCTGAAGGAGCCAGCACGAATAGTAAAAGTATGTGAAAGCTGGCCTGCTGGAACGGTTACGCTAGCAGGCACCACAAGCAGGGATTGATTGTTGCTGGATAAAGAAATAACTGCCCCCCCGGCAGGCGCCGGTTTTGTAAGGCGGACTGTTACGGCTGGAGTTTCCCAACTTGAAAAAGAGGCTGGGGCAGTCAAGCCGTATAGTTCCGGCCATGCCGCATTTGCAACGATCTGGAGTGGTTTTGATATGGTTACTCCGGTTTCATCGGTTGCACTGATTTTAACAACTCCGTCAGTTGATGTTGCAGTTGTCCCGATCTGGAAAGAGGCCGTAGATTGCCTTGCCGCAAGAGTAATAACGGCAGGGATTGAAACCATCAAAGGTTTGTCACAGGAGAGATTTATCCTTGCTCCGCCATCAGGCGCCGGTGCCATAAGAGTAACTACTCCGATAGATGTCTGACCTGCATACAGGACGTCAGGACTCAACGTAAACTGTAATGTACGCCTGATGAACGGCGCTGTTTTTGTCGGTATCTGTCTATTGGTAATTTGAGCCGGCGCAACAATAGTTCTTGCCGCGGCAATCGCCATAGAAGATGCGCAAACAGACATGATTACGAGTAACAAAGCTACAGATAGTAAAAAGTATTTTTTCATAAAAAACTCTCCTGTTTTGGTGAGTAACCTCAAAATCAGCCTGACCCCTTTTATGCGTCTCGGCAGCAGAAGCAGACATTTGGGAATATAAATGCCTGATTCTGCTTCTCCTGTTCGATAGGGTGCTTATTGCGTATATAGGTGACTTTTGCCAATGACATTACTCTGTTGCTATTCTTGATTCTAGCTCCGTGCCATGAATCAAACGATACGGCACAAACCAAACTTTCAACTGTGGATCCCACTTTCCACGTATTTTACGAAGTTGCTCCCGCAAATCTATTTCATCAAAGGCAACTGAGATAGGTGCCACGTTGTCATTCTTTATATTTTGTGGGTACAGGTTTCTATTATATCACTATTTCGATAGTTTTCAGGCGGACACCACGTTTTGGATCATACCGGTGCGTACACAGAGTAAAGACTCGATATACTGTTTAACCGATCTCTTGGTCGCTTTTTGTCCTGGCTTTAAATGGTTGAATGATTTCATATCGTTCAGCATGATGAATTCCGTATGACCAGACGTGTATGCTTAACAAAATTCATTAAAATAGGTATTTCTCGGAAATATACGCATTGTTTGATAAGCTGTAAAACGGTTTGTAGGTGAAAGGAATGTCCGCTGGATTTGTGACAGACATATGAAGTGAACAGGGTTACATGCATAGACAAAATGAACAAGGTACTCTCTGGCGACTGATTGATACCGGTCCCTGTTGCGGCAGGGAAAACATGGCGATTGATGAGGCGCTTTTTCGTTGTTTTGATCCAGCCGTATCTCAACCGGTGCTGCGGCTGTATGGCTGGCAACCGCCTGCCTTGTCGCTGGGGCGGTTCCAGAAGGCGGGTGATGATCTGGACCTGACCCGCTGCAGGGCTGATAATCTGACCGTGGTACGCAGGATCACCGGTGGCGGGGCGATCTGGCATGCCGATGAGCTGACCTACAGCCTGGTCTGCTCACCAGCGCAGATCCCTCCGGCAAGCTCAGTGAAAGAGTCCTTCCGGGTGCTGACCTCTTTTCTGCTGGGCTTTTATCGTGCCTTGGGGTTGCAGGCAGACTATGCCGTTGATTTGGTTCCCTCCGGTAGCAAACTGGGGCAGCGCACGCCGCTCTGCTTTGCCGGACAGGAGAGCTACGATATCATGCTGCATGGCCGCAAAATCGGTGGCAATGCCCAGCGTCGCTCCCGAGAGATCATCTTTCAGCATGGTTCGATCCCGCTGCAGAACCGGGTAGGGCAGGGGGTGCAGTACCTGAAGATCAGGCCGCAGGGGCTTGAACAGGCCACCACCTGTCTGGCTGATGAGGGGATTGTCGTTGGAGATGCTCAATTGAAGCAGACCCTGCAGCAGCAGTTTGCAGAGCGGTTGGGGGCAACGCTACAATCAGGAGGGCTGACAGAGCAGGAGCGTGATTTGTCAGAAAAATTGATGAAAGAAAAATATAGAACTGATCTTTGGAATCTGGAAGGTGAAGAACCATGAAAATCCAACGCAAGCCGGAATGGCTGCGCAAAAAGGTACCGCAGGGAGAGCAGGCCGCCATGCGGGGGCTGTTGTCTGAGCTGAAACTGAATACGGTCTGTCAACAGGCGCTCTGTCCCAACATATCCGAGTGTTTTGGCTGCGGACAGGCCACCTTTCTGATCCTGGGCAGAGACTGCACCCGCCAGTGCAGTTTCTGCAATGTGGATAAGGCACCCAGGCCCCAGGCGCCGGATGCTGATGAACCACGCCGGCTGGCAGAGGCGGTACTGCGCCTGAAGCTTTCCCATGTGGTGATCACCAGCCCCACCCGTGATGACCTGGCTGATGGCGGTGCTGGCCATTATGCAGCCACCGTGGCTGCGGTGCGGAAGCTGTCCCCTGCCACAGCGGTGGAGTTGCTGGTGCCTGATTTTGGCGGTGATCATACGGCCCTGGCAACGGTGCTGGCTGCGCAACCGGCCATTCTGGCCCATAACCTTGAGACCGTGCCCCGCCTGTATGAAGTACGCAAAGGGGCTGAATATCAGCGCTCTCTGGAGCTGTTGCGGGAGGCAGCGTTGCGTGCGCCGTCCATTCCCACCAAATCAGGCATCATGCTGGGGCTGGGGGAAGAGCTGGATGAGGTGCGGGCGACCATGCAGGATCTGCGCAAGGTTGGCTGCAGCTACTTAAGCCTTGGCCAGTATCTGGCCCCCAGCAAACGGCATCAGCCGGTGGTGGCCTATATTCCGCCCCAGCAGTTTGATCAGCTGCGGGATGAGGCTCTGGCCCTGGGATTCAGGCATGTGGAGAGCGGTCCCTATGTGCGCAGCTCATACCATGCTGCAGATTATCAGCAGTGTGACAATTCAGTTGTATGAGTAGGTTAATCAACCAGACTGCTATCATCGGTGCCGGGGCACTGGGGGCAACCTATGGCAGCCTGCTCTTTGCCATGGATCCGGCATCGGTCTGCCTGATTGCATCGGGCGAACGCTATAACCGGTTGCAGCTGGATGGCGTTACGGTCAATGGCATTACCTCCCGCATCACGGTGCTGCGCCCGGAAGAGTCAACACCTGTTGATCTCCTGATTGTGGCGGTTAAGTACCATCATCTTGATCAGGCCATAGTTGAGATGAAACAGGCTGTTGGACCTGCCACCATCATCCTCTCGGTTATGAACGGCATTGACAGTGAAGAACGTATCGGTGCGGTCTATGGCATGGACAAGCTTCTCTATGGTCTGACTCTGGGGATTGATGCGGTCAGGGAATACAACGCAGTAACCTACAGTAATCTGGGACGTGTGCATTTCGGAGAGAGGCAGAACAGCACACTCACTGATCGGGTTAAACAGGTTTGTGATCTTTTTACCAGGGCTGCAATAGCCCATGAGATCCCTCTGGATATGCTGCGCAGTCTCTGGTTCAAATATATGATCAACGTGGGGGTAAATCAGGTCTCTGCTGTGATGGGCCTGACCTACGGCGCTATCCGTGCCTCAAGCGAGGCAAAGCAACTGATGGATGCAGCCATGGGTGAGGTGATCAGTCTTGCCCAAACCATGCAGATAGATCTTGCTGAACAGGATATTGCCGCGTGGTACAGTGTTCTTGAAACCCTGGGGGATGCCAGCAAGACCTCTATGCTGCAGGATGTGGAGGCTGGTCGCAAGACCGAGGTGGAGATGCTGGCAGGAACCATGATAGCTCTGGGCAGGCAGCACGGTATCCCAACTCCGGTGAATCAACGGCTTTTTGATGAGCTACAGCGGATTGAGGAGAGCGACCTGAAGCATTCCCCGATGATGTAAAGCGGTCTGATTGAGAGGGATGCTTACGGATTACAGTTGTTTGAATACTATGGCTACATTTTTGCGCGAAAGGATATCCCATGGCTAAAAGGAAATCTGCCGGTGGTGGTATTGCGATTGTAGGACTTGTCATTATAGCTTTACTGGCAAAATACTGGTATTTAGTCGTTGCTGGTGGCGTCGTTGTCTTGGCGGCTTGGGGCATTGCAAAAATAATCCAAAATCAGTCAACGCCTAAAACATCTGTGAAAAGGTCTGAAGCCAGAAACGAGATCGTCTCAGGGAAAGTGATTGAGACTCCTAGACAAAATGCTAAATGTGCATTTTGTAATACCGTCGGTTTGCATCCGATTCTTAAAATTACTGAAAAAACAATTGATTGCAAGTGCTTCGCCTGCGGTAAAAACTTCTTTGTATTTAAAACAGATAGTAATCGAATCAATACAAACAACCAGTCTGTCATGGTACCAGACATTTCAAGGTATGAACCAATTCAAAGAAATTCTGTAACTATTGAAAACCAGCCATCCCCTAAAACGCCAGAGCCCCCTCCTGAAACGAAAAATTTAACAGTTCCTACCGTATTTACAGAGGCACCTAAACAAAATGCAAAATGTGCATTTTGTAATGCCGTCGGCTTGCATCAGATTCTTAAAATCACTGAAAAAACAATCGATTGCAAGTGCTTTGTCTGCGGCAAAAACTTCTTTATCTTCAAAACAGATAGTGGTCGAATCTTCACTGATTCTCCAGATCCAAGTCGTACCGTTTCTTCTGAGACAATTTGGGTGCCTTATGGAAGAACGTTTCAACATGCAGGATATACTATTCCCGGTGGACTCATTTATTTGGGTACTGGTTTGAAATCGATTCAGGGGTGGGGCGAAGAGCCAGCTCTGATTGACCCCACTCTCCCTGTTGACAGTACCCATCCTGACAGGGAAGGCTTGAATATGAGTTATTGGCCTTCTTATTCACAGATTTCACCGGCATCACGTGCTGGTTTTCTTGAATGGCTTTCCAGTGGACGGAACGATCCAAAAATCTGTATTGGTTATGTATTTATCTATTTCTATGGTCTGGAAAGACGCGCCTTGGCTGATGCTAAAGAGTCCGTTGCTGCGCGTAATGATCTGCCTGTAATTATGGAGGAAGTGAAACGGCTTCTGTCCATATACGGGGGCAATAATTCTTTTAAGGGGTATGCCAGCAGGTTTATGGATCTCTTGCAGGTCTTACAAACTTCCGTGCCACTTTATCGTGCCTCCCCGCAGATTGAGTATGTTCCCTGGGAGATCCCATTGACCCTCAAGGTTGCTCTTGGCCAAATAGCCCGTGACGGCATCCTCCTGCCAGCTGAATGGGCACTGGCATGGGCGGCGAATGATCCGTCAATGCCTCGCAGAATGCCGCTCCAACGTTGTCCTGAGGAATTCGGTGAGCTGTTTAAAATACGCTATGTTAATACATTCGGCGAAGGTCTTAAGCTGAAAGTGAACAAGACTCACATCAAGGCTGGTTATCGTCCGGCAAGCTCTTCTTTTGGCGGCTATGTTGAGACTTCAGTGTCAGACCTCCCGGACATTACTCGTCTTACCGGACCATCTTCAAAAATAAGTGACATTGTAACCATCTGCACTGACGAACTTGAAGGGTACAGCCGTTATCTTGGTAGGAATCCTGATGGTAGAAGTTCGATAGAAGCAACCTCATATCTCCCCCACCAGCTTTTAAATAAATACGCGGGCAAAGAATTTCAAAATCTTTACCGTTGGCTGGCTGGAACATCTTTTTCGGATGCTCCTTTGCCAGTATCCTTCTCCACTCTACTGGAGCAGATACCATCAATCAAGCCGGATGGCTTCGGCAAGAAAGAGGCAACAGCCGTTGCCAGTCTGCTTGGCAAGGTAAATGTCGGCATCGAGCCGGACCCTCGCTTTGTCAATTTTATCCCGAAACCAGAACAGCAGGTTGTTCTCTTTAGGATCAGCGATAATGCTCCAAATTCGTCCTCAGCAGAATACTCTGCTGCAACCGTGGTATTACATCTCGCTTCTGCTGTAGCTGCTGCAGATGGAACGGTGGATGTAAATGAAGAACGTCATCTTCTGGAGCATCTTGAATCGTGGCTTCATTTGTCAGCTGACGAAAAGTCACGGTTACAGGCACATACCCAGTGGCTTCTGTCTTCTTTTCCCGGCATGAATGGCGTCAAAAAACGAATAGAGTTGCTTAAACAGGATCAGCGGGAGTCGCTAGGGCGATTCCTTGTCGGTGTTGCACAGTCTGACGGTTACATTGATCCGGCTGAACTGAAAATGCTTACGAAGATTTATGAAATGCTTGGATTGGATACCCAGAGTCTCTATAGCCATGCCCATGCCGCCGCCGTTGGGCCGGTCACTGTTCAGGCCGCTGATTTTACAAAGTCACAAGGATACGTCATCCCCTCGCCACCGCAAAAAGCAGTTGAGGGAATCTCTTTGGATATGGACAGCATCAGGGCAAAACTTGCTGAAACTGTCGCCGTTTCTGACATGCTAAAAAATATTTTTACTGAAGAGAGTTTGACGCAGCCACCTGCGACTGCTTCTAAGTCGATTGTTTCAGATGTTACCATTGCCGGGCTTGATACAGAATCATTTGCATTCATGCAGGTACTGGCTTCTAAGTTGGTTTGGGCGCGAGATGAGTTGGAAAAGCTGGCCGATGACTACAACCTGATGTTGGATGGTACTCTTGACAGTATCAATGATGCTTCTTTTGACCATTTTGGCGGACCGTTTTTTGAAGGTGATGACCCCATTGAAATTGATCCTGAGATGGTGAATAGATTGGAAGGTATTGGGGCTATCTAATGTCTTGAATACACATAAATCTCTCATTGACTCTGCACCAACAAATGGAAGGAACTGAAACCATGCAAATCCAACCGGCACTTTTTGAAACACACCAGATCCGTCGCATCTATGATGAGGAAACCGAAATCTGGTGGTTTTCGGTGGTGGATATCATTCAGGTGCTGACTCAGCAATCTGATTATCAAACTGCTCGAAAGTATTGGAATAAGCTAAAAGAGAGGCTTGGTAGGGAAGGAAATCAGTCGGTGACAAATTGTCACCGACTGAAATTACCTGCTGCTGATGGCAAAAACTATCTTACGGATGTTGCTACCGCCGAAACCTTGTTGCGTCTGGTGCAGTCTGTTCCTAGCCCGAAAGCTGAGCCGATCAAGCTCTGGTTGGCCAAGGTCGGTTACGAGCGTATGCAGGAGCTGGCTGATCCAGCATTGTCTTTGAACCGCGCCCGTGAAACCTGGCAGAAGCACGGGCGCAGTGAAAAGTGGATTCAACAGCGTATGACCGGTCAGGAAACACGTAACAAGCTGACTGATTACTGGGCAAACCATGACATCAAGAAGGGTGAGGAGTTTGCGATTCTTACCAACATCATTCATCAGGAGTGGTCAGGGGTGAGCGTGAAAGACCACAAAGAGATGAAAGGCTTGCAGAGTCAGAATCTGCGCGACCACATGAACGAAGCTGAATTGATTTTTACTGCGTTGGCGGAATTATCAACCCGCCAGATCGCTGAAACAGATGACGCAACCGGTCTGATTGAAAACAAGGTAGCTGCCACAAAGGGTGGGGCAATTGCCAAGCAAGCCCGTAAGGCTCTGGAGGCTAAGACCGGCAAAAGTGTGGTGACGGGTGATAACTTTCTGCCGCCTGGCAAAACATCGCGCACCAAGAAGGTAACGTAAGTTATGGGGCGGCTGACACTTCAATACCGAATAAATATTACTAAGGAGATAACCGCATGACTACCCCAATCCGTCCCAAAGACCGGGATGCTGTCATTCAATCATTACGTGCGGGTGTGGTACCCCGTACCGGCCAGCACCTTATCCAGGTTGGACGGGTAAATGAGATTGCTGCCCTTATTAAAGACATTGAACGGATCGCAGATAATGGTTCTGGTATCCGTTTTGTCATCGGAGAATACGGCTCCGGCAAGACGTTCTTTCTGAATCTTATCAGGGCAATTGCCCTTGAGAAACGGTTGGTTACTGCCCATGCGGACTTGAACCCTGACAGGCGTCTTCACGCTACCGGTGGGCAGGCGCGCTCACTGTATGCGGAGATGATGCGCAATATTTCAACCCGTTCAAAGCCGGACGGTGGAGCAATGCAATCTATTGTGGAACGGTTTGTTACGGAGGCGCTTAAAGAGTCTAAGGCCACCGGTAAAAATGCAGAGGCCGTTATTCATGAAAAACTGGAGTTTCTTTCTGAAATGGTGGGGGGCTATGATTTTGCCCATGTTATCGCCGCATACTGGAAAGGACACGACGCAGGGAACGAGCAGTTAAAAGCGGATGCAATCCGTTGGCTTCGTGCAGAGTTCACTACTAAAACCGATGCTCGTAATGCTCTTGGCGTGCGGACTATCATTGATGACGGTACTTTTTATGACCACCTAAAGTTGATGTCCAGGTTTGTGAGGCTTGCCGGATTTGAGGGAATGCTGATCTGTCTGGATGAACTGGTAAACCTGTATAAATTATCGAATGTTCAAGCCCGAAATTCAAACTATGAGCAGATTTTGCGGATACTGAACGATTCCTTGCAGGGTACTGCTGTTGGGCTTGGTTTTATCATGGGCGGGACACCAGACTTTCTTATGGATACGCGACGGGGGCTTTACAGCTATTCGGCGCTTCAATCCCGTCTTGCTGAAAATACCTTTGCCGTTAAAGGATTGGTAGATTACAGCGGACCTGTTTTGCGTCTGAGTAATTTGAGCCCTGAAGATTTCTATATCCTGCTGGGAAAAATCAGGCATGTCTTTGCCTATGGAAAAACCGACGACTACCTTATTCCTGATGAAGTCCTCAAAGCCTTTATGGAGCACTGCTCCAAAAAAATCGGAGATGCCTATTTCAGGACTCCGCGCAATACAATTACCAGTTTTGTCAACCTCCTTTCGGTTCTGGAGCAAAACCGTCAAATAACGTGGCAGGATATTCTTGGAACAGTGGATATCAGGCCGGATGTCAATCCTGATTTGGACTTTACTCCTGAAGAGACGGTAGCTGCCAGTTCACAGGCGTCTCTGATAATGCCTGCTGATGACGAGGATAGTCTTGCATCCTTCAAACTCTGAGGAATCACAAGCTTTTTTTCTGCTCGATGAAAAGATCCGTCGATGGGTCTGGGAGCAGGGATGGACGGTCTTGCGGGATGCACAGGAACGGGCAGTTGCCCCGATTCTTGCCGGTGATACTGATGTAATTATTGCGGCGGCAACGGCAGCAGGTAAAACTGAAGCCGCGTTTCTCCCCATCTGCTCAAAACTACTGTCAAAGGAAAACCAGAATTCCTGTGTTGTCTACCTTAGTCCTCTGAAGGCGCTTATTAATGATCAGTTTTCCCGAATGGAACAGTTGTGCGAGCGCCTGGATATCGCCGTGCATCCATGGCATGGCGATATCTCTGGTAGCAAAAAAAACAGATTTATTAAGAAGCCAAACGGTATTCTCCTGATTACCCCTGAATCTGTCGAATCACTCTTCGTTAATCATGGTAACGCCATTCCTCAGCTTTTTGAAAATCTTCTGTACATTGTTGTCGATGAACTTCATTCCTTCATTGGTTCTGAGCGGGGCCAGCAGTTACAATCGCTGCTTCATCGGATTGAATGTGCTATCAAGCGGAAAGTCCCGCGCATTGGATTGAGCGCAACCATTGGCGATATGCAACTTGCATCACAATTTTTGAGACCTGATGGCGTTAGTGAGACAGAAATGATTGTTTCAACGACCACTGGTCAGGAACTTCAGTTGCTTCTGAAGGGATATCTTCAGAAGCAACCGCCCTTGGTGCTGGCAGGAGAGGCCGAAGCAGACCTACAGCCGGATGGTAGTTTGCTTGATATAGGTGACAATCTTTTTAAAACTCTGCGCGGAAGCAGCAATCTGATTTTTGCCAATAGTCGAAATCGAGTGGAGTTCTTTGCCGACCTACTGCGGAAACGGTGTGTGGAACAGCAACTACCAAATGAATTTTGGCCACATCATGGCAGCCTCTCAAAAGAACTGCGTGAAGATGCGGAAGCGGCAATTAAAGATAAGTCTCGCCCGGTCAGTATTGTTTGTACCTCTACTTTGGAGATGGGGATAGATATAGGTTCTGTGGCAAGCATTGCTCAGGTGGGTGTGCCACCCTCCGTTGCAAGTATGCGTCAGCGTCTTGGTCGTTCTGGAAGAAGGGATGGCGACCCGGCTGTTCTAAGGATGTATATTCAGGAGGATGCATTAACAGAAAAATCTGACCTTGCTGACTGTCTTCGTGCCGGTCTGGTACAGACCGTTGCCATGGTCAGGCTCTTGCTGGAAAAATGGTATGAACCACCTCCTGCTGGTGGCCTGCATTTGTCAACTCTTGTTCAGCAGATGCTGTCATTGATTGCCCAGTGTGGCGGGGTTACTGCTGTGCAGGCGTACAATGTCCTGTGTAAAAATGGTCCCTTTTCACTTGTTGGTCAGCAGATGTTTACTGCATTTTTGAGAAACTTAGGTGAACAGCGTCTTATCATGCAGGCAAGCGATGGTTTGCTCCTTCATGGACAGATCGGAGAACGAATCGTTAATCACTATTCGTTCTATACTGCATTCTCAACTGTAGAGGAGTACCGCTTGGTGTCTGGTGACAGGACGCTTGGTACACTTCCGATTGATCGGCCTATTACCGAGGGCTCTTTGCTGATCTTTGGAGGCAGGAGATGGCTTGTTGAAGAAGTGGATTCAGCCAAGAAGGTCATTGTATTGAAGCCATCAAAAGGCGGAGTACCCCCAGTTTTTGGCGGGCAGGCCGGATGGGTTCATGATCGGATCAGGCAGGAAATGTTTGTTGTTTACTCAGAAAGCCACGTCCCGACTTTTCTTGATGCCAAGGCAAAGACGCTTTTGGCGGAAGCACGGGTAAACTTCAGTCGTTTCAGTCTGGAGAGTAAGAGGATAGTGACGCAAGGCAGCACAGCGCATCTTTTCTGCTGGATGGGCGACAGGGTGCTGGACACCCTGGCGGCCATGCTCAGGTCAAAGGGGATTAAGGCCACAAATGAAGGGATTGCAATTGCTGTGTTCAATGCATCACCGGTTGAAATTCAAGACGCTTTGCGGGTTTTGCTAGCGGAAGGGAAACCTGATACTTACGAGCTGGCAAGATCAGTAGAAAACAAGGTATGCCAAAAATACGATCTATTCTTGTCTGATGACTTACTTAGTAGAGATTATGCCGCTTCAAAGCTTGATGCCGAAGGTGCGTATAACGCCTTGAAAAATATGCTGAATTAGGAATGTGTAGAGAAGTTTGGTTGCCAACTTCTATGGAAACACAAGACGGATTTAGGTAATGAAAAGTCAATAATCCTGTGCCTTAATTAATCCTGGTGTTCACGATATATTGCGTTGTTTTTAGGATGATTTAGTCCGATTTTAAAGGAGTTTCATAATGAGGCAGTCATTCGTAACAAGCGGTGTCTGTAATCTGTTGATGCTTTCTGCCCTTGCCAGCCCGGCCATGGCTGGAGGAGCTTTAAAACAATATGACCTGAAGGATTTTTTCGGTAAGCCGGAACGTTCAGTTTTCCGTCTTTCCGATGATGGCAAGACCCTTGGGTTTATGCAGCCGTACCAGCGTCGTCAGAACCTGCATGTGGTTACTTTGCCGCAAGACGGTAAGGTGCCTGACTTTGCCAAGGCAAAACGGCTTACCTCTGAAACAGAGCGGGATATTGCCGGTTTTTTCTGGAAGGGGAGTGATACCATTCTCTATGTGAAGGACTTTGGCGGCGATGAAAACTACCATCTGCTATCGGTGGATCTGAAAAGCGGTACGGTTAAGGATCTTACCCCGTTTCCCAAGATCCGCACGTCGATTGTGGATGACCTGCTGGATGATCCTGAGCATGTACTTGTGCAGCATAACAAGCGAGACCCGCAGTTTTTTGACGTGTACCGGGTGCATGTCAAAACCGGTGATGCTCAACTGGTGGCCCAGAACCCCGGTAATATCACCGGCTGGATCACTGACCATGCAGGTCGTGTCCGTATGGCCTCGACATCTGACGGCGTCAATACCAGCCTTTTATATCGTGCTACTGAAAAAGATGCCTTCAAGACCATCCTGACCACAGACTTCCGAACCTCGGTTTCCCCCCTGTTTTTCACCTTTGATAACAAGGCGCTGTATGCCCTTTCAAACCGTGGCCGGGACAAGACCGCGCTGGTGGTGCTTGATCCAAACAATGGCACAGAATCTCAACCGCTTTTTGAGCATCCCGATGTTGATCTTGGCGGCGCATCCTATTCTCACAAGCGTAAACTGCTGACACAGGTAAGTTTTACCACCTGGAAGAACCAGCGCCATTTCTTTGATGCTGAAACCAGAGCAATCTACGACAGCCTTCAGAAAAAACTGCCCGGTTATGAGATCTCTTTGCAGAGTGAAAACCTGGCTGAAGACACCTTTGTTGTGGCAGCCTACAATGATCGTACCCAGGGCGCCCGTTATGTCTACTCGGTTAAAACCGATACCTTGACTAGCCTGGGAGAGATCAATCCCCGGATCAATCCGGCTGATATGGCCAGTATGAAGCCGGTAAGCTATAAAAGTAGAGATGGCCTGACCATTAACGGCTATCTGACGCTGCCAGTGAACCGCGAGGCCAGGAACCTGCCGGTTATCGTCAATCCCCACGGTGGGCCATGGGTGCGGGACTCCTGGGGCTATAACCCGGAAATCCAGTTTCTGGCCAACCGTGGCTTTGCGGTGTTCCAGATGAACTATCGCGGTTCAACCGGCTACGGCAGGGCCTTCTGGGAAAAGAGCTTCAAACAGTGGGGCCGGAGCATGCAGGATGATATTACGGACGGGGTTGCCTGGCTGATCAAGGAGGGGATTGCTGATCCCAAGCGGGTAGGGATTTATGGCGGCAGCTACGGCGGCTATGCCACACTGGCCGGAGTGACCTTTACCCCTGATCTGTATGCCGCTGCGGTTGACTATGTCGGTGTTGCCAACCTGTTTACCTTTATGGAGACCATTCCCCCCTATTGGAAACCATATCTGGCCATGATGTATGAGATGGTGGGGGACCCGGAAAAGGACAAGGCAGCGCTTACGGCAAGTTCTCCGGTCTTTCATGCCGACAGGATCAAGACGCCGCTGTTCATTGCCCAGGGGGCTAATGATCCCAGGGTGAATAAGGATGAGTCTGACCAGATGGTGGCTGCCCTGAAAAAACGTGGTGTTGAGGTGCAGTATCTGGTGAAGGACAATGAAGGACATGGCTTCCACAATGAGGAAAACCAGTTTGAGTTTTACGGTGCCATGGAAGCATTTTTCAGGAAGCATCTGCTAAAAGGACAGAAGCCAGCAAAGTAATTTTCTGGTGATTTTATCCGAGGACGGGACTATGAGCCATCATACACAGACTCCACAGCATTTCCGTGGTCGCTGGTCCAGCCGGCTGGGATTTATCATGGCAGCAGCCGGTTCTGCTGTCGGTCTGGGCAATATCTGGAAGTTCCCCTATATCACCGGTATGCATGGCGGTGGCGCCTTTGTGCTGTTCTACCTTTTTTGCATTGTTACCATTGGCCTGCCGCTGATGGTGGCCGAGATGGTTATCGGCAGGCATACCCGTAAAGACCCGGTGGGCGCCTTCAAGCGTCTGCGAGGAGGCGGCTGGACATTGGTGGGCTGGATGGGGGTGGTGGCTGGTTTTGTCATTCTATCGTACTACTGTGTGGTGGCCGGCTGGGCTGTGGATTATCTCTGGCTGGCGTTGAAGGGAACCTTCTCCCATCACCATGCCGATCAGGTCCCACAGTTGTTTGGCGACCTGCTGACAAGCGACCTCAGCCAACTGTTCTGGCAGGCCATCTTCATGGCTGCCACGGTGATGATCGTCATAGGCGGGGTTAAGGGCGGTCTGGAACGGGCCAACAAAATTATGATGCCGATTCTGTTTCTGATTCTGGTGGTATTGGCAGGTTATGGTCTTTTAGCACCAGGCGGTGCCAAGGCGTTTCAGTTTTTGTTTGCACCGGATTGGAGCAAGCTGGATCCTCCTGCCATGTTGGAGGCGTTGGGACATGCCTTTTTCAGCCTCAGCCTGGGAATGGGAGCAATGTTAACCTATGGCAGCTATGCTGATGAAGAGATAAATATCCCCAAGGTAGCTATTACGGTCTCTGTTATGGATACGCTGGTGGCGCTGCTGGCTGGTCTGGCAATCTTTCCGATTGTTTTCAGTTATGGCATGGCCCCTGCGGCCGGACCTGGGCTGGTCTTTAAGACGTTGCCCATTCTGTTCAGCCAGATGCCGGGTGGTACCTTGATCGCCATTCTGTTCTTTCTGCTGCTGGTGTTTGCCGCCCTTACCTCGGCCATCTCCCTGCTGGAAGTGGTGGTGGCTTACTATTGTGATGAGCTTAAATGGGATCGTACCAACGCAACCCTGATTGCAGGGGCGCTGATCTTTGTGCTGGGTGTCCCCTCAGCACTTTCCAACAATATGCTGAAAGATTGGCACCTGATCGGTTCGCGCAATTTTTTGGATTCAATGGATTTTCTGTCAACCAATTATCTCCTGCCGTTGGGAGGACTGTTGATCACCCTGTTTGCAGGCTGGATTCTGACCCCTAAAGTTGGCAGGGAAGAGCTGTTAAAGAGTGCGGGATCCCAACGGTTCTACCGGATCTGGTTTTTCCTTATCCGGTACGTGTCTCCGGTGCTTGTGGCTTTGGTGTTATTGAATAAGATCGGCCTGTTTTGAGCTGATGTACGGTTGTAATGTTGTGTCGTTAGCAGGATAGCTGTTGTTTGATGGAGCCCCGCATGCAAAAGATAAAAATCCTGTTTCTGGTGCTGTCTGTTCTGCTGTTATCTGCTTTCAGCCTGCAGGCAGCCGAGCAGCCTTCCTTTGTCGGCAGGTATTACCTGCAGGGGGTGCGGGAGGTTGGTTCAGAGCTTTTGCTGCGTACTGACGGTAGCTACGCCTGGATGCTGGCGTATGGTAATCAGGATCATAGCTCTGAAGGACGTTGGTCCCGGCAGGGTAACAGCATTGTGTTAACGGCAGCAGTACCTTCAACCACAGGCCCCTTATTTCAGTTGGATACGAAGAAACCGACTGAACCCTGGAATTTTGAAGCGGAAAAGGCGTTGCAGGAACAGTTGTATGCAGGGCAGCGGGAAGCGGTGCTGAAGGCCTGCCCTTTTCTTGATACTGCTGAGTATGCGTCTGCACCCAAAATGATTAGCGTACCGGAACCATCAAAGGCAGAGCGTCAGCAACAGGCTGATGCGGCACTACTCAAGCTGCATAAGGCAACAAAGGCTGTAGAGCTGGCTGCTGCGAACGCTGTGAAGCGCAATTCTCAAACAGCAATGCAGAAGGCGGTTGAAGCCATGGACCGGTTTCAGGAGGCCTTGCTGACAGCAAAAGAGACCAATGGAGATGTTGGAAGGCCAACGCTTAAACGTCCCGTTCTGCACTGGCCAAAGAGTTGTCAAATGCCGCAGGAACCGGATGTTCAGCAGGGTCGGCCTGCTTCATGGTCACGGCAGGGAGTCGGTGTTGCGGTGCGTGACAGCAGCAGTGGATCTCCCCTCTACCGTCTGAAGATAAGCTTTGTTTTGGCTGATGGTGCCAGACGTGCTGCTGTTTCATCCGGGGCTGTCGCTGTTGTCAGGCTTAAAGCTCAGGAAAAGGTAATTGCCCTTGAGCTTAAGGCAGGCCCTGGACAGCTTGAGACCTTGACCCTGCCTCCTGGCGTCGTTTCTGGTAGTATCTATCAGCTGCGGGTTGATGCATCGCAGCTTGTACAACCTTTTTTCCGGGAGTTACGTCTGGAAATCGAAGGTAATGCCTTGGTATGGCCTGAAACCGGCGGACGGTATCAACGCTGATATCGCACTGTAGCCACGTCTGTCCCGCTGAGTAGATGCTGCTGTTTTTTTTCTCCCCCCACCTTGTAAGACACCAATTCCCTGATATAGTTCATCAAATAGAGAGTAAAAGCTGTTCACAATTTCTTGAACCTTTTGCGGAGCTGATCTCAAGCTGCAGGAAACACAATCGGGCATACTTGTATGATGCATAAGACTGATATTCAGAGCGTTCGCAGCCTTACTAAAACCGAAGAGTTAGACTGTTCTGCTGTCCAAAGCGGTGCTTGTGAGCCGGAACAGCCAACCTCTTGCAGCCGGCATGCGCTTGTGAATGCCAATCACGCCATTTTACTTGGTGTAAACCTGCTGTCCCGCTACTGGGAGGATATTGTTTCGTGTCTGGATCAGTGTGAGGCCTTCTGTGAAGATGGTTCGCTTTTTAGTGATGACTGTCTTGAAGCCCGTAAAAACGGTGCCGTGGTGATTGCGAGTATTGCAGAGTCAGCCCGCAAAATGGAAGCCCAACTCATCGGATTGCAAGAAGGTGCTAAGGATAGCGTCGATAGAACTGCATAAGGGGGACGTGTGGAAAATAGCTGTGCCCTGAGAGGCCCTGTGTTGGTTGTTGATGATGATGAACAGATTGCCAACATGGTGACATTAACCCTGAAAGCGGAAGGGATCGCAGAGGTGCGCAGGGTGACCGATAGCC
>JAJTBI010000153.1 GCA_021286935.1 Geobacteraceae bacterium | reverse complement strand
ATGGCGGTGCTGGACACCGACATCCGGGCGGTTCGGATCAGGTCCTTGACCGGCTCTGTACCGGCTAAGCCAAGGTAGTCGTACATGCGATTGATGGTCTTGGCAGGCAGGGCATTAAACCAGCCCTTGGTGGTGTCATTGTCATGGGTGCCGGTATAGACCACGCTGTTTGGTAGATGGTTGTGGGGCAGGTACGGGTTGGCAGCATCGGAATCAAAGGCGAACTGCAGGATCTTCATGCCGGGCAGGGCATAACGGTCTCGCAATGCCTCAACCTCAGGCGTGATAACCCCCAGGTCTTCAGCAATAAACGGCAGAGAGCCCAAGGCATTGTTGACCGCATCAAAAAAACGGGCTCCCGGTCCTGGCACCCAACTGCCGCGAATAGCGGTTTTGGCTGTTGCCGGCACATGCCAGGCAGCCTCAAAACCACGGAAGTGATCTATCCGCACCTGATCAAACAGGTCAAGCATCTGGCGGAATCGGGCGATCCACCAGCCATAGCCCTGCTGAGCCATGGCCTCCCAGTTGTAGAGCGGATTACCCCATAACTGACCGGTGGCACTGAAGTAGTCCGGTGGCACGCCTGCAACAACGGTAGGCTTGCCCTTGTTATCCAGAAGGAACAGTTCCTGATTGCACCAGACATCCGCTGAATCGTGGGCAACAAAGATCGGCAGGTCACCAATAATGGCTATGCCCCGTTCTTTTGCAGCGTTTCTGACCTGTTGCCACTGCCGGTAAAACTGCCATTGCAGATATTTCTGTGCGCCAATCTCCGGGCCAAGTTTTACAGATGCCTGCTCAAGAGTCGCAGCTTTACGAAAAGCCAGCTCGCTGGGCCAGCGGTGCCATGGCTTGTTTCGGTAATGCTGCTTTAAAGCCCTGAACAGTGCGTAATCATGGAGCCAGTAGGTGGTATCACAAAAATGCCAGAATTCCTGCAGACGTTGCGTCTGCCCCTGGTTAAAGAAATTTTCGGCAGCCGTGTGCAGCAAGGATTCTTTCCAGGGAGTAACCTGCTCAAAATCAACATGGTCATCGGGATAATTGTTTGTAAGTGCCTGTGGTGACAGATCACCTTCTGCAACCAGTTGCTGCAGGTCAATCAGCAGGTGATTGCCGGCAAAGGCGGAGTAGGCAGAGTAGGGTGAGTTTCCTGCTGCCGGCGGTGTCAGAGGCAGGACCTGCCAGAGGGAAAAACCAGCCTTGGCAAGAAAATCAAGAAACGTACTCAGTTCTGTGCCGAACGAGCCTATTCCAGCCTCTCCGGGAAATGATGTCGGATGAAGCAATACGCCTGCACGTCTTCTGGTTGTCATCATCCACCTCGTCAAAACATAGTTTCTGTTTGAATTACCCAATTTGTACGCTATAGTCAAACCATTCCAACTGCAGGGAGTTCCGTGCTCGAATCTGTTATCACTGACCTTGCTGCCCCCCTTCTACGGGCAAAAGCAGTAGCAGCAGTTGCTGGCGATCTGAATATCGCCCGTCGCAACTGGAATGCCTATCCGTCCGGCCATCCTTTAGTAGAATCATCCATCCAGAAACTTCTATCATCATTTCAAATGCTTTGTGGTGATGTTGGTGGTGTCCAGCTCGGTGTTACCCGCGAAGGTCTGCTGTTAGGCGATGAGTATGTTGAAAAAAACAACCAGCTTTGCAGAAATGTGGCTGCTGCTTTCTTTGAACGGGGTGTAGGGGCCTTGCTGGTATCCCAACCACCAACCCGTGAAGAACTTTTGGCCTTGCTCAAACTTCTGGCATTGAAGCGTGAAGAGGTCTTTGCGCAGGGAGGGATAGAAAAGCTCTGGCAAGAGGCTGGTATTACCGCTTTAGAGGTCCGTGCTATCCGCTATGACCGGTTTAGTGGCACTGAGGAGGAGCAACTCGGCAGCGAAAAAGGTGATGCTCAAACGCAGGTTTCGCTTTGGGAACAGTTTGCGTTGCTATTGACAAAAGGAGAGGTTGGTGTTGCTGGTGGTGATTCCAGCCCCGAGCAGCTTGCAGCCAGCTTGAATGCCCATTTTGCCCGCCGAACGGGATCGGGCGGTGGGCTTTCCGGCACAACCCTGAAAGCTGTTTCAGCACTCATGCAGCAGGTCGTTTCAGCTTCAGCTGGCAGTGGCGGGCAGGTCGGCAGCAGCGGTTCCGGTTCAGGAATCGGTGATGGTGATTCAGGCGTTGGCGGATGGTCTGAACTGGATGTTGTGCAGGCATCAGCAATCAAGGCAGACCTTGCAGCTTTTATTGTTGCTCTTGATCCCCTTTTACGTCGTCAGATCCTGAATGGTTTTTGTGAAACAGCTGTAGGCGATGAGTCAACGGCAGCGGACCTGTTTCGTCATCTGGGAGCTACCGTGCTGCAGGAAACCTATGCTTCGGCAGAGGAGTATGCTGAAGCGCCACAACTCTTGCAGGGGATACTCAGAAGTCTACTGCCCCATCTGATTGACACCTATGACAGGAGTATTCCTGATGATGCGATCCATAACAGGATGCATACCCTGCTGCAGGAGCATCAACATGAAGTTTTTATGCCGGATGAGTACATGCAGGGGCTCCTTGATGTTCTTAATTCGGATACACTTGAACAACTTGACGCAGGTGACGTAACCAAACTGCTTGCCAGCCTGAATCCTCAGGCGATTGACAGCCGGGG